>JBCBZW010000170.1 GCA_039815145.1 Pseudomonadota bacterium | reverse complement strand
TTCGGGATGAAGGGGGCCAGCATTTCGTCCATCACATGGCAGGCGTGATCCATCTCTTGGCAGTCGTGGTAGAACCGGGCCTGCAGGCCAACGTTGTACAGACCCACGAACAGGCACGGCATCGTGGCCAGCACCACGTAGGTCATGATGCGCTTCATGTCCACGTAGGAGCGCGCGTGCGGCGCGGCCGTGGTCACGGTCTTGGGCGTGTACAGGATGCTCTCGATCATCTCGTACACGGGGAAGTAGCGCTCCCACTTGCCGCCGGCGGTGAAGTGGGGCTCGATGCTATCGAAGAAGGCGCGCAGGTGACTCATGCTCGTCTAGCCCTCGCGCTCGATCTTGCTGAGGCAGTCGCGCAGGGCCTGGCCGTACTCATACTTGGCCGGGCAGGCGAAGCCCACGAGGCCGAGGTCTTCTTCGTCCAGCTCCAGGGCACCCAGGGCCTGAGCCGTGTCCGTGTCCATCACCAGCAGGGCGCGCAGCAGTTGGGTGGGCAGATAGTCCTGAGGCATCAGTTGCTCGAAGGTGCCGGTGGGCACCATCGCTCGGCGGCCCCCGTTCAAATTGCTGGTAAGGGCGTAGAGACGCTTGGCGAGCGCCGAGCCCAACACTGGTTGGAAAGCGAACTTGTCGGCCATGGGCCGAATCCAGCCGAAGGGAATCTGCTTACGATCCTCTTCGATCACCGTGACCTGGCGTGCGTAGCGCCCGAGGTAGGCGGTGGGGCCTTCACCCGCGCGGCCGCTCAGCACGGAACCGGAGATCAGGCGCACGGCGGGCGCATCGTGCAATTCGCCCCGCGTGAGGTCTATGAGGGATGCGCCCATCACCGTACGTAGCAACCGCGGCTCCCGACAGAGCGGGCCGGTCAGGGCGATGACCCGTTCGCCGTCGACCTGGCCCGACTGCAGCAGGCGACCGATGGCGATGACGTCCTGGTAACCGATGGTCCAGACCGTGCGCTCCGCGGTGGGCGGGTGGAGGAAATGAATGTGCGTGCCTGCGAGGCCCGCGGGATGGGGACCACTGAAGGCCACGGCTTCCACCCCGTCGATCTGCGCGATGCCGGGGATGTCCGCGTCCCCTTCCTGGCAAAGATAGGTCTTGCCGTCCGTCGCGCACAGGCGGGACACGGCGGCGAGCCCTGTCGCGAACGCTTCCGATGCGTGCTCGAGAACCCGCGCCGGCGCCGGGGCGAGGGGCTCGCTGTCCGTGGCGGTGACGAAGATCGCGGCCGGCACCGCATCGAGCGGGGGCACCTTCGAGTACGGGCGGGTGCGGAAGGACGTCCACAGGCCGGCGGCTCCCAGGCGTTCGGCGAGCCCGTCCCGCGTGTTGATATCGCCGACATCGGCGAAATCGACCGGTGGCGCGGCGCCAGCATCGAGCTCGATCTCGATGCTGATCAATCGGCGGCGCTCACCGCGGTGGATCGCGCGCACACGACCCGAAGCCGGTGAGGTGATCAGCGCGCCCGGGTTGTCCTTGTGTGCGAACAGGGGACTGCCCGCCCCCACGGCATCACCTTCCTCCACGCTGACGCGGGGCTTGAGCCCGAGGTAGTCATCGCCCAGCACGGCGACGGTCTGCACCGCCGGCGCCTCCTCGATGGCGCCGTCCCTGGGGGCACCGAGGATCGGCAGGTTCAGGCCCTTCCTTAACGTGAACTGCTTCAAGCTTGCCTGGCCCTCTGCCGGGAGAATGGAGGATTCTGCATAGCGTCAATTATTTCGGACTCGCTGCTAAACTGGAAGCACCTTGAGCACATGATTCGCACTCCATGGCCACTCGGGGCGTCCTTCTGAGCGGCGGCCCGCCCACCGAACCCGTTTGCATCGATCTCACACATGGCAACACAGTCTCAACGCGTCGCCTCGGGATGGCTTGCCCCGCTTGTCTTCACGAGCCGAGACGGCCGGCGCCGTGCGCGCCGCCAGCGCCGGCTTTGCGGGGTGATCGCGCTCGCGGCGCTCGGTCTCGTCGCCGCCTGCGATGCCTCCCTGGTGGGGGGCGCGCCGCATGTGGTCGAGGTTGCCGGCGAGACCATGGGCACCTACTACAGCGTTGCGTTGGTCGCGGGCCGAGGCGAGGCCCCCAGCGCGAGCGCCCTGCGCGAACTCGTCGAGCAATCGCTGCTGCCGATCACCACCCAGCTGTCCAACTGGTCCGAGGACTCGGAAGTCTCCCGCTTCAATGCGCACTCGCACACCGATCCTGTGGCCATCTCCGACGAGCTGAGCGAGGTGATGCAGGTGGCCAGCGTGGTGCATGAGCGCAGTTTAGGGGCGTTCGATGTCACGGTCGCACCGCTGATCGAGCTGTGGGGCTTCGGCGCCGATGGGCAGGACGCCCGCGCGGTGCCGCCGGAGAGCGCTATCGCCGAGGCGCTCGAAGCCGTGGGTCAGGCGCGAGGGCTCGAACTGGGTCAGGATCCGGCAACGCTCAGGAAGCGCCGTCCTGAGACCTCGGTCCAACTGGCCGCCCTCGCCAAGGGCTACGGTATCGACAAGGTGGCGCGCGCCCTGCGCGAGCGCGGTTGGCGTGATTTCATGGTGGAGATCGGGGGCGATCTCTACACCTCAGGCACCAACCGGGAGGGGACAGCGTGGCGCATCGGCGTGGAGCGGCCCGTCGCGGGGCAGCGGTCGGTGCACCAGATCATCGACGTGAGCGACGTCGGCCTCGCCACCTCGGGGGATTACCGCAACTATTTCGAACGGGACGGCGTGCGCTACTCGCATATCATTGACGCCACGACCGGTCGGCCCGTCACCCATACGACGGCGTCGGTCACCGTGATCGCCGAGTCGGCGATCCTGGCGGACGCCTGGGCCACGGCGCTGCTCGCCCTGGGCCAGGAGCGAGGCATGCCGGTGGCCGAGCGCTGGGGCCTGGCCGCCTTGTTCGTCAGTCGCGAAGGCACGGCCGAGCAGCCGAACTTCGTGACCCAGGCCAGCGAGCGCTTCGCTGAGCTTCAACCCGAGTGAGCGATACTCTTACATGAGCACCTTTATTCTCGCGTTTCTCCTGCTGCTTCTGGTGGTCGTGGCCATGGCCGTCGGTGTGGTCTTCTCCGGCAGGACCATCAAAGGCAGCTGCGGTGGCTTGAACGCGGTGGCGGGTGCCGATCGTTGCCTCGTCTGCCAGCGCGAGATCGATCCGGACAGTCCCCTCAAGAACCGGCTGAATTGTCCCCGGGCCCGGGGCAATGGTGGACGGGCGCAAGCTTGACTTAACGCTATCGCTAGCCGGTGACGGCGGAGGACAGGGGGGCGAACGCCAACGCCAGCAGGGCGAGCGCAGCCACGATACCGTAGAGCCACGGTTGCCAGGCTGGCCCCTGGCGCTTCCAGGTGCGGCGATAGCGGTAGCCTGCCAGGCACGCCACCACGAACAGGGCGGTGGCGCTGAGTGGTGTCAGGGTCAAGTGGGAGTTCCCTCGCGGCGCGTACTTCGTCTAAGCTCAAGTGTCCTCGGGAACGTGGCTCAGTCAAGCCAGCAGGGAAGGTGCTCCATGCCAAGCTCGTATCAGGCGCCGACGCGTGCCGATAAACAAAAGAAGAAAGAACATCGTACGGTGAGCCAGTCGCAGCGCAGCAACATGTCCGTCAGCTCCTCTACGGTGCAGAAGCTCCTAGACACCAAGGGCACGGACATCTTCTCGATTCAGCCCCAGGACACCTTGGCCCAAGCCGTGAACGCGTTGAGCGAGAAGCGCATCGGCGCCTTGGTCGTGACCGATGAGCACGGCAAGCTCACCGGCATCCTCTCCGAGCGCGACATCGTGCGAAAGCTCGCCGTTACGCCCGGGCGGACGTTGCCTCAGCGGGTCGAGGAGGTGATGACCTCCAAGGTGCAAACCTGCGACCCCGACGAGCCCCTGATGACCGTGCTGCGTCGCATGACGGAGGGCCGTTTCCGCCACATGCCCGTGGTTGCCCACGGCGAGTTGGTCGGCATGGTCACCATCGGCGACGTGGTCCACTTCCGTCTCAAGGAGCTGGAGCTCGAGGCGCTGCAGCTGAAGCAGATGATCGTCGGCTAGGGTCGCCCCCTCCGCTACCGGAAGCGGGCGTAGAGGGCAAAGCTCCCGAGCCAATGCCCGCCTTCGTAGCTGTCGCCGACCAGATGGGGCATCGAGTATTGGATGTGCTCCGTGGCCACCGCCCGCAGATGTCCGTAGCGGTCTGGAAACTGATCGGCCAACCCCAGCAGCGCCCACGCACGGCTGAAGTTGAGCCCGTCCAGATGCACCAGCTTGCCGTCGGAGCGGTCGGAGACGCGCCCCACCTCCAATGCGTAACCCGGTTTGACCAAGCTGGGCAGAAATCCCTCTAGCCAGCGGTGGAAAGCGTCCGTCGCCAGCACGCGGCGCATGACGTCTATTTCCGTTAGGCAAGGACTCAGGAAGTCGTAGCCGCCCGGCTCCCATGCGAGAGGACAGTTCTCATCCTGCGCGTAGAACCTTCGCGCCGCTTCACCTACAGCATTCAATAGCGCGTCATGTCCATGGTGTTGGGCGTAGTCGAAGGCGAAGGTCAGGCCGAAGGCGGTGTTCGGGTGTTCCCCGTTGCGAATCGCGTAGTTGAGCTTGGGCAAGAACTCCAGGTAGCGCTCGACGATCAGTTCGCTCAGGGGTTGAAGGTTGCGGTGGAGCGTGTTGGCGAGGGGCGTGTCCCAGGCGGCAAGCTCCTGATCGAGTTTCAGTAGCCAGGCCCAGCCGTAGGTGCGTTCGTAGGTCTTGTTGTGTTTGCCATTGAAGTACTCGACCTCTTTGGCGACCTTGTCGGCGGTGAGGTGTTCGGCCAGCACCTGGAGCGCCTGGTCGGCGCGCTCGAGTTCCGGGAAGCGGCGTAAGAGCGCCACGATCGACCAATGCCCGTGCACCGCACTGTGCCAGTCGAAGCAGCCGTAGAAAACGGGATGTAGAACGCTGGGTTCGTTCAAATCCTCAGCACTACCGATCGTCTGGCCGAGCTTGTTCGGGTACTCCTGCTGAAGGCAGGCGAGGGGCAGCTCGGCTAGGCGGTTCGCCTCCTCGAGGGTGATATCGGTGTCGGCCGCCCGGCGCAGATCCACCTCGTTGGAAAA
Organism: Pseudomonadota bacterium; assembly: GCA_039815145.1. Lineage (NCBI taxonomy): Bacteria > Pseudomonadati > Pseudomonadota > Pseudomonadota bacterium. The sequence continues at coordinate 4,348 of JBCBZW010000170.1, read as the reverse complement.
CGTGGGGCTCGAGACGGCAAGGGCGGTGAGGGTGGCTAGGACGCACGCGCGTAACAAGGCGATGGCTCCGGTGTCAGGCGTTTGGTGGGACCGTCTCTGCCGCCCATGGGAACATGCGCAGACGGCACCTCGGACATGGCGAGAGGGTATCGCATCGTCCGGAGCGTGGCGACGGAGAGTGCGCGAGCGGATGGCTGGCGGGGAGCGCGCAGGGTGGGACCGCGCAGGCGGCGGCCTGGCGGCACCGAGGAGGATTCCTCGGTGCCGCATCGTGGCTTTGTCGTCGCTGCCTTAGAACGTCGTGGAGGTGACGTTGCTCAACTCACAGGAGCGCAGATCGAGGGCCTGGAAGTTGAGGGTGACGCCGCTGGCACCCGCCCCGATGTTGCGGGTGGCCGTCGCCGTGCCGCTGGCGTCGGCTGCCGCGAAGGCGATGGGCCGGGCGTTGTTGAGCGCCACATCCACCGTGCACTGACCGACGCTGATCGGCGTGGTGCCCGCGGCGCGCCCGAAGTAGATCAGGTTGAAGCCGTCTGGCGTGCCGTTGGTGGTGGTCCAGGCGTTCTCCTGGCCGGCGATACCGGGATCGGTCTGGGCCAGGGTGTAGTCGACGTTGCCGCCATCACCGATGGTGGTGCCGGCGACGTAGACGTCGACGGAGTCACCCACGCCACCGCCCTCACGACGGTTGTCGGTGAAGATGGCGATGACGTTGTCCATGGTGGCGGCGAGGCCGTTGTAGTCACCGAACTCGAAGCCATCGTTGATCTTGGGCGACGCTTCCGAGGTCAGACGCTCCTCATCGGACCAGGTGACGCCACCGTCGGTGGAGAAGGTCCAGTAGATGTCGACGCTGGTGCGGGTGGGATCGTTGATGGTGTTGTAGTAGATCAGGTGCACGGTGCCGTCGGGGCCGACGGTGAGCCACTGGTGCCAGCGGTCAACCTCGAGGATGTCGTCCGTGGGGTGCGGGGTGGTGACGTCCCAGGTGGCGCCGCCGTCACGCGAGTAAGCGACCTGGATGCGCGCGTGGTTGTTCTGAGGGTTGTTGCTGGTGGGGCCATCGGAGTCGGTCCAGGAGACGTAGATGGTGTCAGCGAAGGGCCCATCGGTCATGTCCGCATCGGCGCCAGCGTAGATGAACACCTGGCGACGGTCCGTAGAGGGGATCGGGAAGATGAAGCTGCCCTCGGTGCTGGCGATCTCGGAGATGGAGCCAAAGGAGGCGCCACCGTTGTTGGAGGTGGCCAGGCGAATCGTGCGCGAGTTGAAGGCGGCGTAGACGTAGTGCACGGCGCCCCCGCGGGTGGTGACGATGTCCGAGCCAATGCCGCGGTTAGCATTCGCCCCGCTGAAGGTGATCACGGGCTCGAAGGTGTTACCGAAGTCCGTGGAGCGCGCAAAGCGCATGATGTTGGATTCGTGCCAGGTGAGGTAGATGTTGTCCTGGAAGGGGGAGTTGGGGGAGCGGTCGACGTGGAGGAACTCCTTGTCGACGAAGCCGCCGGCGGAGATCTCACGTCGCGGATCGCCGTTCTCGGAAGCGAGGTCATCCCAGGTCTGGCCGTTGTCGGAAGAGCGGTAGAAGAAGTTCTGCGAACCGAGGGTGGCGGTGTAGACGAACTGACCGTCCGAAGACCAGCCGATTGTGGGATCGCAGCAGGTGCCGCCGAGGGGCAGTGGCGCTGACTCGTTCCAGGTGACACCCCCGTCGAAGGAGTAGTGCATGCGCTGGCCGGAGCCGGGGCCGTTGGAGCCCGCGACGAGGATGTCGGGGTTGATGGGGGAGACTTCGATGGAGGACTCGGCGGCACCGCTGGGGTTGGTGACGCGCGCTTCGCCGTCGAGGGCGCGGATCTCGCCGTCCTGGGCGACTTCGGCCAAGGGGGCCTCGCTCATCATGACGCGCCACGCGCCATCAGCGTTGCGCTCAGCGCCGCGGTAGAACTTGCCCTTGACCAGGAAGCCGCGGTGCTCGACGAGGAAGCGGGGCAGCACGGAGTGGGGGTACTGGACCTTGCCGGTGCGGGGGAGGTCGGGGTACTGCTTGCGCAGTTGCACGCGGTAGAAGGCGGGGATGGAGACGTTGAGATCGGCTTCGTTCCTGGCCAGCAGGGCGAGGTCACGCTTGGTGAGCTGGTAGTTGCGGTCGTCCCATCCGCCGAGGCGCTTCAAGGCGGCGTAGTCGACGGCGCGGTCAGCGCCGCGGGTGGCGTCGATGTCTTGGGCAAACGAGAGGGCCGGCAGGAGCGCGAGGGCGCCGAGCAGGCTGAGAGCGTGTTTCGTATTCACCTTGAGTACCTTCTCAGTGGGTGGGTGTTATCGAATGGGTAACACGCGGCGGATCCGCGAGGGGACCCGCCACGCCTACCCCCAGTCCCGTTCCCTTGCGCAGCGTGCCGAGCGAGGTGGCTCGCGATCGCAAAGGACAGGACGTGGCCGGTCAGCAGCACCGTGGATGCTTACTGTGCGGACGCCGCGGCATGGCATCGGCGTCTTAGAGTGTCGTTGTTATCGCTGTTAGTGACCGAGGTCTGGCGACCGTCGGGCTTGGAGTCTTACACGAGCATTTGAGGGAATACCACCGGGATCCAAGCAACCTGCGATGGTGCCGCCTGAGGCGTCCCTCGCAGGCTCCATGTGGGGCGTTTTGTCCCAGTTGTTCTTGGGAGAAATTCCCTTCGGAAACGATGGAAGCACGGGTTGCGCAAACCCTTGGCGTGGTCGGCGCAGCCTGTGCCGTGAGCCAAGGACGCGAGTGATATGTCGCGTGTTGCTGAAACGGGGCAGCGCCGGTGACGTACCGGCGCTGCACCGCTGTGGCGCACCCCGGTCAGAAGGTGGTGCTGGTCACGTTGCTCAACTCACAGGAGCGCAGATCGAGCGCCTGGAAGTTGAGGGTGACGCCTCTGGCGCCCGCGCCGATGTTGCGGGTGGCCGTCGCCGTACCGTTGCCGTCCGCCGCGGCGAAGGCGATGGGCCTGGCGTTGTTGAGCGCCACATCCACCGTGCACTGACCGACGCTGATCGGCGTGGTGCCGGCGGCGCGCCCGAAGTAGATCAGGTTGAAGCCGTCCGGGGTGCCGTTGGTGGTGGTCCAGGCGTTTTCCTGGCCGGCGATGCCGGGATCGGTCTGCGCCAGCGTGTAGTCCACGCCACCGCCATCGCCGTCCACGGCGGTGCCCGCCACGTAGATGTCGACGGAGTTGCCGCCACCGCCGGTCTCGCTGCGGTTGTCGGTGAAGATGGCGATGATGTTGTCCATCGTAACGGCGAGGCCGTTGTAGTCACCGAACTCGAAGCCATCGTTGATCTTAGGTGAGGTCTCCGAGGTGATGCGCTGCTCGTCGCTCCAGGTGACGCCGCCGTCGGTGGAGAAGGTCCAGTAGACGTTGACGCTGGTGCGGCTCGGATCGTCGATGGTGTTGTAGTAGATCAGGTGCACGGTGCCGTCGGGGCCAACGGTGAGCCACTGGTGCCAACGGTCGACGTCCAGGATGTCGGCGGTCGGATGGGGCGTGACCACATCCCAGCTGTCGCCACCGTCGCGTGAGTACGCCACCTGGATGCGGGCGTGGTTGCTAGCCGGGTTGCCGCCCGTCGGCGCGTCCGAGTCGGTCCAGGAGACGTACACGCTGTCGGCGAAGGGGCCGTTGGTGGTGTCCACGTCAACGGAGTTGTAGATGAACACCCGTCGGTTCGACATGGAGGGGATGGGGAAGTCGAAGCTGCCTTGCGTATCCGCGATCACAGAGGTGGGCAGGAAGGACTCGCCGCCGTTGTCGGACACTGCTAGGCGAATCGTGCGCGAGTTGAAGCCTGGCCACACGTAGTAGAGGCGTCCGGCGCGGTCGGTGCTGATGTCGGAGCCGATGCCGCGGTTGGCGCTCTGGTTGGAGAAGGTGATTACGGGCTCGAAGGTGTTGCCAAAGTCCGTGGAGCGCGCGAAGCGCATGATGTTGGACTCGTGCCAGGTCAGGTAGATGTTGTCCTGGAAGGGCGAGGTGGGCGAGCGGTCGACGTGGAGGAACTCCTTGTCGACGAAGCCACCGGCGCTGATCTCTCGGCGCGGATCACCGTTCTCGCTCGCCAGGTCGTCCCAGGTTTGACCGTTGTCCGAGGAGCGGTAGAAGAAGTTCTGCGCCCCGAGGGTGGCCGTGTAGACGAACTGGCCATCGCTCGACCAACCGATCGTGGGATCGCAGCAGGTGCCGCCGAGGGGCAGGGGTGCTGACTCGTTCCAGGTGACACCCCCGTCGAAGGAGTAGTGCATGCGTTGACCGGAGCCAGGCCCGTTGGAGCCCGCCACCAGCACGTCGGGATCGATCGGGCTGACTTCGATGGACGA
>JBCBZW010000169.1 GCA_039815145.1 Pseudomonadota bacterium | reverse complement strand
TCGCGACATCAAACCCAGCAACGTGCTGGTGACCGAGCACGGCGTGCCGAAGTTGATCGACTTCGGCGTGGCCAAGAATCTCGAGGAGACGGACTCTGAGCTGACCAGCGCCTTCGGTGCCCAGCTCACGCTGGACTACGCGAGCCCCGAACGCATCACCCAGGGCGACACGTCCACCGCGGAGGATCAGTACGCCCTGGCGGTGCTGCTCTACGAGCTGGTGGCCGGGGCCCGGCCGTTCCGACGGGCGTCCGTCAACATGATGGCGCTGTTGGACAAGGTGGCGAAGGAAGACGCCCCTGCGCTATCGCGTCGCTTCGACGACGAGTCACCCACTGAGCGTGCCGAGATTGCCGCCGCCCGAAGCACGAGCGAAGCGGGCTTGCGACGCGTCCTGAACTCCGACCTCAACGCCATCTTGCAGCGTGCCCTGGCCAGCGACGACACGGCTCGCTACACCTCCATTGACGCGATGACCGCAGACCTCGAGCACTACCTGAAGGGCGAACCGGTGAGTGCGCGACCGTCCTCCGCGGCCTACCGACTGCGCCGCTTCGTCGGACGCCACAAGGTGGGGGTACTGGCCACCTCGCTCGTCATCGGCGTGGTGTTCGCCTCGTTCCTGGTGGTACTCGACCAGGTGCGCCAGGCGCAGCAGCAACTCGCCCGCGCCAACGCCGTGGCCACCTTCATGAGCGACATCTTCAAGGCGCCGAGCAACCGCTGGAGCAGCACGCTTCGCTTAGGCGTCAACGCCACCATGCGCGAAGCACTGCTGGCCGCCTCCGCACACCTCGAGAGCAGCCAGGACCTCCCGCCCGCCACGCGCGTGGAGCTGATGGTGGCGCTCAGCGAATCCCTGAGCATCTGGGCCCTGGGGGAGCAGGCGGTGGCCCAGGCACGCGCCGCCACGGTGCTGGCCGACGCGCAGTTGCCCGCCGACCACCCGATGCGGGAGTTGAGTTACATCAACATGTCGATCGTCTCCAACATCCACGGCAGCCCCGAGGCCTTGGCGGAGGCGCCGACGTTTGCACAGGCCTCGATCGATTGGTTGGAGACCTACGACCCCACCAACTACGCGCGCCTGGCATCCTCCGTGGGCGACCTCGGCTACAACAAGTCGAAGCTGGGTGATCACGCCGCGGCCATCGAGTACTACGAGCAAGGCTTCGAGTACTGGGAGGCGGCGGGTGGTGAAGACGTGCATCCCCTGCGCGCGCTGGCCCTGGGGTTGCTCGGGTACTCCGCGCTGCAGGTGAACGACCTGGAGAAGGCGCACACAGCCCTGTCGGAGTCCTACGAAGTCTATGAGGTGCTGGGGGGAACGCCCATCGCCGAATGGACGATCACCTATCCCTACCTCGCGATGCTGGAGATGGCGCGCGGCGACTACGCCAAGGCCGAGGAGGTCATCGCCCGCACGCTGGCCGTCAGCGACCTCGACTATTCCAACGGGGTGGCCGAGTTCCGCAGCCGGGCCTTGGCGGTGCTGTTCTATCGGCAGCTCGGCCTGGACGAAGCGGCGGATGCGCAAATGGCCGTGCTGGCGCAGGACGCTTCCGCCCCGACTAGCGATCCGCTGTATCAGCTCTGTCTGGCGCTGGCGCAGATCGTCAACGCCATGCAGACGGGCGCCGTGGACGACGCACGTGGCGCCCTGCAGGCGCTGAGTGTGCAGCCGGTCGACCAGGCGCCGTGGTACCTCCACGCGAGCTATCTCGCCCTCTACCGGGCGGCCTTCGCGGAGGACGGTCAAGCGCCGGGTGAGGTGACCGACACCCTCGACCGCTTGGTCGAGGCGCACGCTTTGCAGAAGTCGTTTCTGTCCGACCGTTACGCGCTGAACGCTCCCCCGTCGCCGGAGAGCTAGGCGGCCCCATTTCTCGAAGCATGTGCCTGCCGGCACTTCGCACGGACGCGGGTGGCCTCGCCTATACTGGCGAGCATTCGGCCTGATCCCTCGGAGACGCCATGCGCGCGATGCTGTTCATCCTCACGGCCACGTTGGTCGGTGCCTGCGGCGGAGCGCCCGACGGGGTCGAGTCATCCGTCGAGCTGGGCGCGGTGCCGGCGAGCCTGGTCGAGCGCGTACGCGCGCCGCGCTACACGCAGCACGCGCGCAACGTGATCGTGTTCGTCGGCGACGGCATGGGGATCTCCACGATCACCGCAGGCCGCATCTACGACGGCCAACAACGTGGCGTAGACGGCGAATCCAACGTGCTCGCCTTCGAGCGCCTCCCGCACACGGCGCTCATCAAAACCTACAACACGAACCAGCAGGTGCCGGACTCGGCCGGCACGGCAACCGCCATGTTCACCGGCCACAAGACGCGCGCCGGCGTTATCTCCGTGGGGCCGCAGGCAGACCGCAAGGACTGCGCGGCGGCCCTGGAACATCGCCTCACCACCGTGTGGGAGCGCGCCGAGCGCCAGGGCCTCGCCACCGGCATCGTGACCACCACACGGCTGACCCACGCGACGCCGGCCACGCTCTACGCCCACAGTCCCGAGCGCAACTGGGAAGACGACAAGCACCTGCCGGCCGAGGCGAAGGCCCTGGGCTGCCGCGACATCGCCGATCAGCTGCTGTCCCGGCCCGAGGGGGACGGCGCCGAGGTGATGCTCGGCGGAGGCCTGCGCAACTTCCTGCCGCGGGAGGTGGATGGTCGTCGCCGTGATGGTCGCGACCTGCTGGAAGAGTGGTCGAGTGGCGCGCCCGATCGTCAGATCGTGCGCACGGCCGAGGAGCTGCGGACGGCAGCGATGCAGGGTCAGCTATTAGGATTGTTCGCTAATTCGCATCTGCCATACGAGCTGGATCGCACGGCCGACACCACCGCGCCCACCCTGCGGCAGATGACCGAGGCGGCCCTGGACCGCCTGGAGGACGCCGACAACGGCTACTTCCTCATGGTCGAGGGCGGGCGTATCGACCATGGCCACCACGATGGGGTCGCGGGCAAAGCGTTGGCGGAAGTGGTCGCCTTCGGCGAAGCCGTCGACGCCACCTTGGCTCGCGTGGATCTCGCTGAGACGCTCGTGCTGGTGACCGCCGACCACTCCCACGTGTTCACCATGGGTGGCTACCCCACGCGCAATAACCCCATCCTGGGCCTGGTCGTGCACAACGACGGCGCGGGCCACGCCCACCCCATGCCGGCCGTCGACGCCGACGGCACGCCCTACACCACCCTCGGCTACCTCAACGGCCCCGGCGCGGGCTTCAGCGGCCCGCGTCCCATGCCCGGAACCGGCCCGCAATCGTTCCAGCAAGCCCTCGTGTCCACCTTCTACACCACCTCGAGTGGCGAGAAGGCCCTCACGGAAACCCACGCTGGGGAGGACGTCGCCCTCTTCGCTGGCGGGCCCTGGGCGCACCTGGCGAGTGGGGTGATGGAGCAGAACCTGATTCACGATCTCATCGTGTTCGCGTACGGCTGGTCGCTCGAGGAGCAGTAGGCGCCGCCCTTCGCGTAGCACTGCCAGCGGGCGCACCTGGCGCGACCCGATATACTCCGCCGCATGGATATCGTGGGAATTCTGTCAGCGCTCCTGGTGCTAACGATCTTGGTGGGGGCGATCGCCGGATTCGTCGCGAATGCGCGCATCGGCCGCCTCCAGCGTGAGGTCTCCGCGCTGAGGGCGCAGGGGGAGTGGATCGCGCGCGCCTTGGAATCGATGCGTCGCGATGGTGCTGCGGCATTCTCTTCGCCGCCGGAGTCGGCGCCGAACCCCGAGCAAGTCGCAGCTGACGGGGCGGTGCCTCGAGCGGCTGATGACGCCGAGGACGCGGCGCAATCGTGGCAAGCGCGCCTGGAGGCCTTGCAGCAGCAGCGGCAAGAGGAGAGCGCCGCCTCGGCGGCGGCTGCCGTGGACGAGGGCCCAGTGCTCGGCGAGCGCTGGGGCGCCCAGCTGCAGCAACACTGGATGACCTGGCTCGGCGGTGCGTGCGTGGCCCTCGCCGGGATCTTCCTCGTGCGCTACTCGATGGATCGGGGATGGCTCGGTCCCTTGGCGCGTATCCTGGCGGCCCTCGGCACCGGTGGCGCGCTGCTCGGACTGGCCGAGTACCTACGGCGTCGCCAAGGCGGCGCTCAGCCCGCGCTGGCAGCCCTCGCCGGGGCCGGCTGTATCACCCTGTACGGTGCGCTCCTGGCGGCGATGCGCCTATACGATTTGATCGGTCCTGGTGCAGCCTTCGGGGCGATGGCGCTGGTCGCCTTAGGTGCTATGGCGCTGGCGTTACTCCACGGCCCCATGCTGGCAGCCTTCGGCATGCTGGGCGCTTACCTGGTGCCGATCCTGGTGTCCACGGGTACCGGCGATGTGCGCATCGTATTGATCTACTCGCTGATCATCTCGTTGAGCGCCTTGCTGCTGCTGCGCTACGTCTACCGGCCCTGGCTCTGGTGGGGCGCCGTGGTCGGTGCGCTCGGGTGGTGGTTTCTGTCCTTAGACGCCTCGGGCGCAGATGGCCTGCGCACCCTCTACCTCACCGCCTTCGCCTACCTGGTGGCCGCCGCGCCCACGGGCGACTGGCGCCTGCGGAGCGACTACCCGCAGCCCGAGGGTAGCTACAACCCGCTCAAGGCCCTGCGCGGCCTCGATACGAAAGCGCGTGATGCCTTGCTCACCTACGCCCTCGCCGCGCTGGCCACGGGGCTGTCGATCCTCGCCAATCCGGACGTGGCCTCGCCCTGGTGGCTGGGCTTGCCCTTCTTCGCGTTCACCCTGTGGCTATCGCGCCATCGCGATGCCGTCGTGCTGATGCCGTGGCTCGCGTTGTTGGTGATCCTGGGTGCGTGGCTGCTCGCCTTCGTCGATGCGCAGAACGAGGTGTTTGTGCTGGGCACTATCGCCCAGGCGTCGGTGAATACGTTCCTTGCGTACCTGGCGCTCTATGCACTGCTCGCGGTGGGCATGGGGCTGTGGTTGTTCGTGGTGAAGACCACGCGCACAGCCGTCTGGGCTTCCCTCGCCACCCTCGCGCCGGTGCTGCTCATCATCCTCGCCTACCTGCTGATCGCGCGCCCCGACGGCGACACCCGGTGGGGAGTGCTGACCCTCATGCTCGGCCTCAGCTACCTGGCCACGGCCACCACCGTGGTGCGCAAACACCGTGTGGACTCCCTCGCGGTGTGGCTCTTCATCGCGGGGCATCTGGCCTTGGGCGTGGCCGCGACGATGGTCTTTGACGCCGCCAGCCTAACGCTTGCGCTCGCCGCGCAGTTGGTCTCCCTGGCCTGGGTGATCCGACACTTCGAACTGTCCGGTCTGGGCTGGTTGTACAAGCTGGTGATCACGCTCGTCATCGTGCGCCTGACCTTCAATCCCTGGCTGGCGGGGTACCCGGTGGATGTGCATTGGTCGCTCTGGACCTACGGCGGCTCGGCGCTTTGTGCGGCCTTCGCGGCGTACTGGCTGCGCTCGCAACCGTCGCTGGCGCGTTGGGCGGAGGGAGCGGCGCTGCACCTCGGGGTGCTGACGGTGTGGAGCGAGATTCGCTACCAGCTGTACGACGGGATCGTGTACGCGCCTCGCTTTGAACTCACGGAGGCGGCGCTCGCGATGGTGCTGGCGGGGGCGATGGGGTTGGTCTACTACCATCGAGCGAAGAGTGGCCAGACGTTGGCCGGGTTCTTCCGTGCCTATGGCCACGTGCTGGCGGCCTTGGCGCTGGGGCTGTACGCCCTGATCGCCTTGTTCACGCTCTGGGGGGTGCCGTGGGTTCACCAGGACGTCGGGCAGACCCGTGTCTTCAATCTGCTGTTGCTGGTGTTCGGTGTGCCTGTCTTGCTGGGTCTCGCCTACCGCCGCTGGTACGCGCCGGCCCTGCGCGCCTCGGCCACCGCCTTTGCGGGAATCTCGGCACTCCTCTTCGCCACCGTGGAGATTCGCCACCTCTTCACCGGGACGGTGCACCCGTCGCGCCCGCCGATCGAGGGGGCGGAGCTGTACACCTACTCGGTGGTCTGGCTGGTGATCGCCTTAGCGCTTTTGCTAGGGGGCACTTGGCGCCTGGGGCAGCAGGCCTATCGCGCCGGCCTGGGATTGCTGGGGTTGGTGATCGCGAAGGTGTTTCTGGTCGATCTGTCGGATCTGGATGGGTTGCTGCGGGTGGCGTCGTTCATGGGCCTCGGCCTGAGCCTGCTCGGCGTGGCTTACCTGCACCAGCGGCTCGAGGGGCGGGTGGCAAGCACGGCCTCGTGATGCCACCCGCGCGCTTGCAGTACTAGGGCTCGGCGATGGCGGCCAGCACCTCGTCGACGGGTTTGGCGCCCAGGAGCATGCGCCCGTCCTCCAGGTAGAGGGTGGGTGTGCTGGAGGCACCGAGGCGTCGGGCCAGAGCCATGTGGTCATCGATGGGATGCTCGCAGCTGGTGTCCGCATCGGTGAAGTTCTCGCCGTTCATGGCGGCGGTGATCGCCGCTTCGGGATCTTCGCTGCAGGCCGCCGCCACCGCCTTGCGATAGGACCCGGAGCCCACGCCTGAGCGCGGCAGCATCACGTAGCGCACGTCGATGCCGGCGTCCTGGTAGCTGGCGAGGTCCTGGTGCAGGCGTCGGCAGTAGGGGCAGTCGATGTCCGTGACCACCGTCACCCGGTGCTTCGCCGGTGAGGCCGCGTAGCGGTAGAGCGATGCGTCGGCGGCTTCCACGAGGATGTCCTGGCGGGCCACCGCCATGCGGGCTTCCGTGAGGTTCTCCCGCTCGGCGACGGAGATCAGCGGGCCGCCCAGGAGGAACTGACCGTCGTTGGAGACGTAGAAGAGCTGCGTGCCGAAGGCCACCTCGCTCATGCCCTCCACCGGGGAAGGGGTGATGACCGGCGCCGACTGGTTGGGGAACAGCTCGGCGAGGGCGGCCTCCAGGGCCTGCTGATCGGCGGCAGCGTCGGCCTGGGCAGCGTGGGTGGCCAGCGCGCTGATCAGGAGTAGGCAGAGGGTGGAGAGGTGCTTCATCAGGGGGCTCCTGGGGTTATTGTTGTGGGCGCAGTATCCCGCCAAAGCCCGCCGAGGGCAGCTAATTTCGCGCTAACAGGACCTAAAAAGATCTCAACGTCGCGCATTGTGGGATGTCGTGGCCCTATCCGGGGGTTGGCTGGACATCCGGGATGCGGTCACTACACTGTGCGCCTCGCCCAGGCGTGCCCCCTCTGCACGGCCTGATGGAAAGACGTTACCCCACTCAACCCGACTCAGGAGCTGAACCGCCGGTGAGCGAGACAGGCCCCCGCGAACGCTCCCTGCTGGGCCGCATCGGCCGCAACGCCGGGTTCCTGGTGAGCGCCAAGGGCGCGGGCGCGGTGTTCGGGCTGTTGTACCTGTCGTTGGCGGCGCGCGCCCTCGGGGCGGCGGACCTCGGCATCGTACTGCTCACCCACAGCGTGGTGGTGACGATCCGCGAGATCGCCTCCTTCCGCTCCTGGCAGGTGCTGATCAACTACGGCGCCACCTACTTGAAGGCCGACGACCTGCCGCGCTTCCGCCACCTCCTGCGCCTCACCAGCGCCCTCGATGTGGTGGGGGCGGTGGTCGGTGCGGCGGCCGGCGTCGTGGCCATCTTGCTCTTCGCCAGCGCGCTGGGCATCGAGGCCGAGTACCAGCGCATGGCACTGATCTACTGCGTCACCTCCCTGATCGCCCTGCGCTGGACGCCGATCGGTCTCCTGCGTACCTTCGACCGCTTCGACATTCTCGCCCGCCAGGCCCTGGTGGTGCCCGTGATGCGCACGATCGGGGTGGCCGTGGGCTGGTACTTCGACTGGCCCCTGCTCTACTTCATCGGCGTGTGGCTGGTGAGCGATGCCACCGCCTCCCTGGTGCTCATCGCCTTAGGCTGGCGGGAGCTGAACCGCCGCATGCCTAGGCTGGACTTCATGGGCGGTGAGCGGCGCAAGGATCACGAGGGTATCTGGCCCTTCATCGTCTGGGCCAACCTGCAATCGACGGTGGCGGCGATCGCTCTCAACGCCCCGGTGATCCTGAGCGGTGGCCTCATCTCTACATCCGCTGCTGCCTACGTGAAGGTGAGTCAGGAGCTAGCAAATGTGTTGGCCAAGCCGGCGCAGTTGCTCGGCGATGTGATCTACCCGGAGGCGGTGCGGATTCGCGCGGACGGCGATGTGGCCCGTCTGCGCGCGATGCTGTTCCGCTTGACGGGCACGGCGGCGGCGATCATCGGCGCGGTGGTGCTCCTGGGATCCCTGGGGGCGGAGCAGATCCTCGGTGGCCTGTTCGGCGAGGAGTATCGCGAGGCGGCGGCCGTGCTCACCATGTTCCTCATCGCGGGCGGTGTGCTGGCGCTCGGCCTGTGCTGTGAGTCGACCCTGTTCGCCCTCAATCACCCGCGCGCGGTGTTCCTGTGCCGCGCGGCGGCCACCGTGATCCTGGTGGTGGGCATCGCCGCGATGGCGGGCCAGCGTGGTGCGGAAGGCGTGGGGCTGGCGATGCTCGCCTACGCCATCTCCGCCAGCGTGCTGCTGTGGAGTTCGGCCCTGCGCGCCCTCAAGCAGCAGGAAGCGGCCCAGGCCGCTTAGACCAGCCAGTCCTCCTCCCGGCCGTATGGCGCAGGCAGGAGCGAATCCACGCAGGTGTCGTCGGGGGTGCGTTGGCTGGTGCGCGGCACGATCGCTGCGCAGTGCGCGGGCGCGGTGTCGTCGGCTAGGACCGGCGGGTCCGGGTGTTCAGCGGCGGTCGCTTCAGCGGGGAGAGCAAGACCCAAGTCAGTAGCGATGGATGCGACCCGGGCTTCCATCGCCATCGCCGCACACGCGTAGCCTGCCTCGCGCGCGTTGCCCGCGGCCGTCTTGGCCAGGTCCAGCGCCGAGTCCTGCCGACCCTGCGCCAGAGCAGCGCGGCTGAGCACGTCCAGGGCGGCCACCAGCAGGTAGCCGTTGTCCTGGGACTGCGCCTGCTGCATGAGCGCGTTGGCGCGTTCGCGGGCGGCGGCGATGTTGCCTTCGGCCAGGGAGGCCTCCGCTCCCATCAGCTGGGCTTCCAGGAACGCTGGGTGCTCCTGGCTGGCGAGGGCGAAGAACTCGCTGGCGGCGGCGAAGCGATCCTGCTCCAGGTGCTCCATGCCTAAGGAGAAGGCCTGCAGCGCGGGCAGCATCGGGGTGGCCTCGTAGTGGCTGGCGACCGGCGTCGACGCCACGGGGCGCGCGACGAGGCCGAGCCATGCGGCGCCGTTGGCCAGCACCATCAGCGCGAGGCCCGCCGTGTAGGCCAAGCGCGGCCTCATCCTGGGGCGGGCTACCTCCTCCTGGTGCAGCGGCTGCACCCAGGCGTAGCCGAGGTTCGGGTGGGTGCGGATGGCGTCGAGGGGTTTGAGGGCGGCGCGCAGGGCCGAGATCGCCTGAAACAGGCTCTGGTCTTGCACGTGGCCGCGCTGCCAAACGCGTTCGATCCGCCACCAGCCCACCAACCGCAGATTCGCATAGTGTAGTGTAGTTCCGTGGACGGTTCCAGGTAGCCGCCAGCGTGGGTGATTGCTGGTGGCAGTGGAGTATCCAAC
>JBCBZW010000168.1 GCA_039815145.1 Pseudomonadota bacterium | reverse complement strand
CGGGATGTCCCAATGCACCTGCGCGCTCTCGGCGTGGATGCCGCGGAAGCCATCGTCGAAGCCGAGGTCGATGATGGCGTCATCCACCTCCTCGGCGCTGGTGATGAGGCGACAGGTGTCGAGGGCGAAGGCGAGGCCCGTACCGCTCACCGTGAAGGGTGGGAGCGTGAAGGACTCGAGGGTGGCGCTAACCTCCAGCGTGGTGTCGACCGAGAAGCTGCCCTCGAGTTCGAAGGAGAAGCCCTCGAGCGCGGGGCTGCCGTCCTCCTCCGGCGGGAGGGGTAGCAGCAGAGGCTGTTCGATCATCACCCGCAGGGGGAAGTGGCGCAGGGTCAGGCGCGGCGGGGCGCCGTCGACGATGATCTCGGCGAGGATCAGGGGCGCCTCGTCGGGATCGTCGCGCACGACGCCGAGGGCGATCGCATCGAAGCCCGGCACCGGCAGCAGCATCGTCTCCTGTACGGAGAGCACCATGGTGTACTGGCTGACGCCGTCGATCTCCTCCTCGTAGAAGGAGGTGACCTCGAGGCGATCGGTGAGGTCGCCGAAGACCGCATCGACCAACGGTGAGAGCTGGTCGTCGATACCGAGTTGATCGGGCAGGGTGGAGAGGCTCGATAAGGTGTTCATGTCAGATGTCCACCACCACGTAGCCGAGGGGCGCGATGGTGAATCCCACATCGGGCAGGGCGATGTTCTGGCCAACGCCGGCGATCGCCGTGGGCGCGAAGAAATAGCCGCTGTGCAGGAGCAGCAGGGCCATCTCGCCCTTGCCGAGCACGCTGAGCCCCGCCGAGGCGACGGCGAAGTTGAACTGTCGCATCTGGTGGAAGGAGAGCGGATCGCTGGTCTCGAACTGGCCGCCGACCGAGGCGAAGTCCACGCTGAAACCAAGCTCGTCTAGCAAGGCGCTGGTCTTGGGGTAGTTGCCGGCGCCGTCGACGTCGAGGGAGTCCAGCATCTTGCGCAGGCGAGGGAAACGTTGCAGAAACTTCGCATTCTTGAGCTTATCGAAGAGGCCCACGGATACACCGGCCTGCATGAACTCGAAGGGCTTGGACACGGGATCGGTCGGACCCTGGTCGCCCCCGTCCGGCAGCATCGTAAGCGTGCCAGCCCCGAGCTGTAGGAACCAACCTTCCCCCGCCGCGCCGAAGTCGATCTGCCACAGCGTGCTTCGTGGGCCAGGGTCCTGGGAGGCATCGACGTGCGGGGGGAGGTCGATGAACAGGTTGTAGGCGACCTCGACCCGTCGGTTGAGGGGATTGTCTTCGTTAGGTGCAGGCGGGTAAGGCAGGTCGGACTCGCCCTTGGCCACCACCTCGAAGTTCGGCATGAAGATGTCGTCGGGGGCGATGCCTGCCTGCGTGATGGCACCTAACAAATGCTGATGGGCCGCCTCGGCGCGCTGTGCCGACAGGGTCAGGTTATCCACCTCGTCGCCGATGCGACTCGCGTAGCCCGTGATGCGCTTGATGCGCACGCGGTACTTGGGGTTCATGTGCTTGTCGACCAGGGCATCCAGCGTGCTGCGGTGCACGTCGTCGAGGAGTTGGGGGATGCCGTCGAAGGGCAGGTCCTGGAGCATGAGCCGCAGGTGCAGCAGCACACGATCGCCCAGGTTGATCTCTCGGTCCCGCGAGCGGTCGATCTTCTCGACCATCGCGGCGCGCTGCGCGGCCACTGCCGCTTGGGTGGTTGCCGTCACCGTATCCGCTCCCTGGCTCGCCCCTATCAGGGGCTTTCACTTGACGATAACACCGTCAACGGTTCGGGCGTAAGCGAAGGGTTTTCGGCGTGCGGAACCGCTACGTGCGTCTCGGAAGCGCCCCGTAGCGCCGAGGTAGGCTTGCCGCCCTTATGTTCAACCGAAGGGCGCCAAAGCCGCAATGATTCGCGCGATTTCAGCCTGTGCAACGTCGATTCTCGCCATCATCCTGTCCCTGCTGATCACGGTGGCGTATGCCGAGCCGGTGATCGTGGAGGTGCAGATGGACGACTGCATCGATCTGCAGTCGGGCCGCCCTGCCGATGACGTTCAGTGGCTCGGGGGTGAGCCCGGTGACGAAGGTGGCACGAACATCATCGATTGTTCCTTCGTCTACCGGGTAGACACCACCCAATGCAACGCGCACACACCGTGCGACAACTTGGTGGTGAGCTTCTCGGGCGGCGGCATGAGATGCGGAGCACGCGACATCGATCCCGATGCGGCGGGGGGGCAGGCCGAGGGCTACGCGCAGCACCTCGATCGCTACATCAGCGCCGGCAACTACCTCGTGGTGCAGGCGTGCGTCGTCGAACCCGCCGCTCGTCAGGTACGGCCGTCGAATCACCTGCCATTCCATCTGGAAGCCAATCGCGTGAAGGCCCTGCTCGAGCGCATTCAGGAGGAACCGCGCATCGACCAGGGGTGGAACGGTCGGCACCTGCTGCTGAGCGGGGTGAGCCATGGGCCGGCGGCCTTGATCCTGGGCCTCGCCCGCTCGGAGATGGAGCGTGACGCGCGCGAGCTGTTCCGGGGCACGGTCAAGACCGGCATCTGCGCCTACGACGCACCCCTCGATGCGATCGCTCGCGAGCGCGACTACGTGCTGATCGAAGCGCCCCACTTCTGCAACGGCACGGGCAACGGCACCCGCGTCAACAACATCTGTAAGCGCTTTCGAGTCAACGTGCCTCACGGAGACGCCTTCGCCTGCAATGAACTGCTCCCCGAGGGCGTTGGCGACGAGCAGTGCGCCACCCTGGCGGGCCTGGTGCCGGAGGGGTGCGGGTTGATGAAGCAGGACTCGCTCGTGAGCGTAGGCCACGCACCGTGGACCGGAGAGGACTTCGGTCACGACATGTTCAAGATCGTCTCCTGCGCCTCCGACCCGGTCGATGTGTGCTTCAACGATCACAACCCGGACGACATGGAAGACGCGGGCGTCTCGGGTCTGCCGAACGATGGCCCCACGGAGCAGGCTATGCGCGATGTGTGCGAGGCCCTGAACGCCCAGGGCAAGCGCTGCACCTTCGAGGCCAACGTCTTCCCGAGCGATGCCAACAACCCGGCGCACAGGATCTGCATCTCGCATCCGACCACCATCGAGTCGTGCAAGCGCTGGTTCGAGCGCTACCTCTACTTCGACGCCTTCGATCACTACACGGCTTCGCCCGCGCAAGGGCAGAATGCCAACGACCTGCCCCCGGTGATCGTCGAGACCGGGGTGCAGATCGATCCCGAGGGGGATGGGGAATGGCGTCCCTTCGATGATCCCATCTACCTAGGCGGCTACTCGGAAGTGGCCGACGACTTCGACGTACGCATCATCGATGAGGGCGAGGGCATCTACGGGGGCTTGCAGGCCCTTCGCATCGCGTCGATGTCGCGCGCCGAGCTCAAAACGCGTGGCTACGTCGATTTCGAGATGCCGTTGCCCGCGCTCGGGAGTGGCGAACTGGTCATCGAGTTCCAGCTGTTTGTGCAGCAGGCCGTCAGGGGCCTGGCTAAGCTCGCGGTGGAGGTGTCCGGTGACGGGGGTGACACCTTCGAGTTCCTGGGCGCCGTGCGCGCGCGAGAGACCGCGGACATCCAGTCCTTGCAGACCTTGTCCATTCCCGCCTCAGTGCTCGCCGGGTCCGGCCCGCTGCGCGTGCGCTTCTACGGCGAAGCATTCGACGCCACCGGCGATGGCGAGGATCTCACCACCGTGATCGACAACCTCTACGTGGGGATGGGCGACGAGTAGGCGAGGCGCCAGGGCCGGGGGCTACTTTCCGCCGCAGGCTGACTTGCGGAAGTCGACCTGTTGGTCACCGTTGCTCAAGGCGATGTCGGCGATCAGCTGCTCGCCGGCTCGACGGTAGCGAATGCGCTGGGGGTAGTCGTGCTCGCCATTTTGGAACACGATGCCCTGCGCTTCCTGACGAACGGTGGGAAACGAGCCACCTGGCTGATTCGATGGGTACGCCGTGAAGACCAACTGGCCGTCCTCGTGCAAGCGGATACTCATGAGTTCGTAGAAGGACACCTTGCCCTCGCTCACGATGCTCGAGAAGCCGATCAGCGTGGTGTCATCGTCCTGCGACCAGGCCTCGAGGGACCGCCCGTCCTCGGATTCCCAGCAACCTACGAGCCAGGTGGGAAGCGTAGGGGGCGTCTCCGCGACGGTCGCGGCCGAGTGCACTAGGAGGAGGATAAGGGCCTGCGGTATCCGGTGGGCCGCAAGGCCGACCCTGGAACGCTGTTTCGACATGCCGACTTCCTTCCTGTGGGGCTGACCTACACCTCTCGTAGCTTCCACCGTCCGCGCCGAAACAGCAAGAACGCGGCGACGGAGAGGATGCTCTCGCACACGATGACCGCGGTGAACACGCCGTACGGCCCGAGCCCGGCCTGCTTCGCCAGCAGCCACGCCATGGGCAGTTGCAGCACCCAGAAGACGACGAAGTTCAGGCGCATGGGCGTGTGGGTGTCGCCGGCGCCGTTGAACGCCTGGATCAGCATCAGTCCCAAGGACAGTGCGCCGAGGCCGACCCCGAAGAACCTCAGGGCCGCGACGCCGTAGCGCAGGGTCTCGGCATCATCTATCAGGAGGCCTATCAGGTACGGCGCCACCAGCGCCAGGGTGATGCCACCGCTCGTCATCACCAGGAAGGTGAAGCGCGACGCTAGCCAAACCGCATCCTCCGCCCGCTGGGGCTGCTTGGCGCCGAGGTTCTGACCCACCATGGTGGCAGTGGCATTGCCAAGGCCCCACATCGGCAGGATCACGAAGTCGACGATGCGGATCGCGATCGTGTAGCCCGCCACGGCGCCGCTGCCGAAGGTGGCGACGATGCGCATGAGGAAGATCCACGCCGAGGTGGAGAACAGGAACTGGGCGATGGCGCCGGAGGCGACGTAGATCAACCGTCCCATCAGGCGCGGGCGCGGCAACAGGGAGCCGAGGCTCAGGTGCACCGCTTGGGTGCCGCCGAACAGGTGCCAGCACTGGTAGAGCACCCCCGCCGAGCGACCGATCACCGTGGCCACCGCCGCGCCCGTCACGCCCATCGCCGGGAAGGGCCCCAAGCCGAAGATCAGCAGGGGATCGAGGACGATGTTGATCGCATTCGAGAGCCACAGAGCGCGCATGGCGATGGCGGCGTTGCCCGCGCCGCGGAAGACGCCGTTGATGACGAACAGGGCGAGCACGGAGAACGCGCCCCCGAGCTGAATGGTCGTATAGTGCAGACCGGTCTCGATCACCGCCTGGTCGGCCCCGATCAGGGACAGGAGTTCATCGGCGAAGTTGAACCCCACCAGGGCGATCGCGAGGCCGAGGGCAGCGCACAGGAGCAGCACCTGGCCGCCTACGTCAGCGGCGGCCTCAGGGTCGCCTTCGCCGACCCGTCGCGCCACCATCGCCGTCGCCGCGGAGGCGAGGCCGATGGCCACGGCGTAGATCAGGGTCAACATCGCCTCCGTGAGGCCCACGGCGGAGATCGCTTCCTTGCCGAGGCGGGCCACCAGCACGATGTCGACGATCGCGAACACCCCCTCGAGCAGCATCTCTGCGGCCATGGGGATGGCGAGCAAGGTGAGCGAGTCTGCGACGGGGCCTTGGGTGGCATCCGCCGTCTCGTTGCGCAGACTGCGCCGGATCGTGTCCCACGTGCGCCGAGCCCTGGAGGCGCGCGAGGCGGAAGGCGATGCCATGACGATGAACGTCCGTGAGTGGCGGCGGCAGCTCGACCTGCCGCGGGTGAAGGGAGGCGCGTCAGCTGGCGCGCCGGCAGTATAAGATCGGCGAGTAGGCCCGCCAAGCCGTCGCGGGCACCAACGGTTCTATTTCGTTCGCTGGAGGCGCATGCGCATGTCGCAGACCATTTTCACGAAGATCATCAAGCGGGAGATTCCCGCCGACATCGTCTACGAAGACGACCACGCCCTCGCCTTCAGGGACATCGCGCCGCAGGCGCCTCTGCACGTGCTGGTGATCCCCAAGGAGCCGATCGACATGCTGTCATCGGCGCAGGCCGAGCACCAGGCGGTGCTGGGCCACCTGATGCTGACGGCAGCCAAGGTCGCGCAACAGGAGGGCTACGCAGATGCCTTCCGATTGGTGGTGAACAATGGCGAAGGGGCAGGGCAAACGGTGTTTCACCTGCACCTGCACGTGCTCGGTGGCCGTTCGCTGAGCTGGCCGCCGGGGTAGGGAAGGCGGCCCCAGGAGGGGCGGCGGCGGGCGGGGGTGACCCCGCCCAACCGCCTTCAGATGCGTGGGGCGCGGGTCAGAGGCGCCGATCTACCCAGTGACCCAACCACCAGTCCACGCTCACGTAGCGTCCACCGCCCATGAAGAGCAGCACCAGTAGCATCACGAAGTAGGTGGTGGCGAACTCGATACCGCTGTTCAGCTTGACGAAGCTGCCGTGGGCGTTGAGCCAGCTCCAGCGACCGTTCGCCTGCATGATCTCCTTGCCCTTGGCCAGGCGCTCGGAGGCGTCGATAGTGCGCTCGTTGACGTTGTAGCACTTGACGAACTTCACGAATGCGTTCGCCTGCGCGCGCTCGTCGGTGCCTTCGATGCACACGGGCGACGGGTTGGACGGTGCGATCGCCGCCCAGCCGTTATCCCAGTGTACGGACACGGCCGCCACCCACATGGTGACCAGCAGGGGGATGGCGATCACCCGCACGGCCACGCCGAAGAACAGCAGGATGCCGCCTAAGAACTCCGTCCAGGTGGCGAGGAACCAGCTGAGGGCCGAGGGCAGCACGTTGAAGGGGAACGGGAAGTCCTCCTGGATGTGCATGAAGAAGTTGTCCCCCGTGAGCTTGGTGTAGCCGGAGGAGAGCATCACAGGGGTCAGGTAGAGACGGATTGCCAGCGGGGCGAGGCCGTCGAGGTGCCGCAGGGCACCGAAAGCCATCACGTAGATGCGGTTGAAAGCCTCGATGAATGCCAGCATGGGTCCTCCGTGGAAGGTGTTCGAATCGGATCAGTTGTCGTCGGGGCGAGCGCCGAGAATGATGTCTCGCGCGCGCAGCGTTCGAAGGATCTCAGCGCCCCCCTGCACCACCACCTCCGGCTGCGGATGACCGAGCTGCTGGGCGATGGCGTGCAGGAGTTCACGCCCCGTGTGCTGGCCCGGCGCAGCGCGAAGCTGCTCCAGGAGCTGGGCGGTGACCGGGTTGATCTCCATGAAGCCCACCTTGTCCTCACGGTCGCGGTAGACCACGAGGAAGGTCGGCTGCTCGCCGGGCGCGTCCGGTTGGAACTTCGGCGAGATGCGGTGTACGGGGTATTGGTAGGCGAGGGGCCAGGCCACCGGCGACAGCACGGGATGCCCGTCCAGGAGGTCACCCTCGGGATCAGCGGTGGCCTCATCGATCTCCGCCTGGTCGATCGACAGGGCCAGCTCCACCCACTCGTAGTGGGCGAGCTCGAGGAGAAACGGTGGATCCTCCGCCGTCAGTGCGTGGGTCTCCTGCAGGTAGCGCAGGAACTCCTCGGGTACCTTGGGGAACAGGGCCGTGCGGGCGATGTGGCGCGAGAAGTAGGCGCGCGTGAGTCGCCGCCAGGCCGCTTCGCCGTCGGGCTTGGCGCGGTAGAGCGTGCGGATCACCGGGAAGGTGGAGCCGATCAGACCGGTGATGTTGTTGAACAGCAGGTCGCGGTAGACCTTGATCCGCCGATCCTCGATATCGCTCGGCGCTGGATGCTTGTCCGGGCGACGAATGTGGGCGGTGAGGCCGTACTGCAGTTGCTGGAAGCGGGGGCGCTCGCTGAGCGGCTCCTCGGACGTGTAGCCCTCAGCCATGACGGTGAGCCTCGGCGCCTTCGCTAGCGCGCTGGATGGCGCGGATCTGTTCGACCTCGGTCAACAGTTGCGGTAGCGGCGGGATGTTGAAGTCGCGCTCGAGCAGCGTCGGCACCACACCGAAGCGGGCGTACGCCTTGTGCAGGAGATCCCAGACTGGATCGCAAACGTCGCTGCCGTGCGTATCCACGCGCAGGTCTTCCGCTTCCACGTAGTGCCCGGCGATGTGGAAGTACACCACGCGCTCGGCGGGCATCGCCGCCAGGTAAGCCTCGGCGTCGTAGCGGTGGTTGATGCTGTTGACGTAGACGTTGTTGATGTCGAGCAGCAGGTCGCAGTCGGCCTCTTCCAACACGGCGTTGATGAAGTCCGTCTCGGCCATCTCCTGGCCGGGGGCTGCGTAGTAGGACACATTCTCCACCGCGATGCGTCGCTCGAGCACGTCCTGCACACGACGGATGCGGCCCGCCACGTAGTGCACGGCCTCTTCCGTGAACGGGATCGGCAGCAGGTCGTAGAGCTGACCGTCGTCGCCGCAGTAGCTCAAGTGATCGCTGTAGAAGCGGATGCCGTGTTCGTCCAGAAACGCTTTGAGCTGGCCCAGGAAGGTCTCATCCAGCGGCGCAGGTCCACCGATGGAGAGGGACAAGCCGTGCGACAGGAAGGGGTAGCGCTCGGTGAAAAAGCGCAGCTTGCGGGCCAGAGCGCCGCCGACGCCCACCCAGTTCTCCGGCGCGATCTCCATGAAATCGACGGCGGGCGGGTTGGCCATCGCCTTGGTGAGAAAGTCGCGCCGCAGGCCCAGGCCGGCACCCTGCACGGGGTAGCGTGACGCGGGGGGGATATCGCTCACGGCGCTGTCGGTACTTGCGGACACACGGAACTCCTCGCGGCTCAAAGGCTCGGGCGGCAGCGCAGCAACGCTGCTCGCCCGGGGTCAGTAAGGTCCGACCATCTTCGAGCGATTGTATTCCGGGTTGCTCTGGATGCCGATGGGTTACAGCGCTGAGCGGCCGCGGCAGGGCTCTCCTCGGCCGCCTAGGTGGGCGAGCGGCATCGCTCAGGGGGTGCGGATGAGCCCTTGCAGCGTTCGCAGATAGCGTTGCTCGTCAGGCGCTTGACCGGCGCGCTGGGCCTCCCACAGGGTGCGGCCCAGAATCTCCAGCATGGCGTGTTCGGCCTGGTGGGCGCCGCCGAACTGAGTGCTCAGGCGCTCCCTCACCTGGCCGATGCCGGCGGGGCGGTTGGTGGCGCATTGCTCGCGAATCGCCAGGTGCAGGGACATATGCAGGAAGGGATTGGCCTGGCCTTCCTCCGGCGTCCAATCTCGCTCCAGCGTCTGCGGCGCTTCGACCAGCGCGTGGTACTCGGGATGCTCGCCGATTACATCGACGATCTGCGCCTGCAGGGGCTCGAGAGGGGCGCCGTCGCGGGCCCGCTGCCAGGCGTCTTGGTACATGCGGCGCAGCTCGGTGCGGTCGTTGGAGAAGATCATGGGTCAAGTCCCGTAGGTGTTCGGTTTTACAAACCGTATCGTTAGGTATTGTTGTTATCGGCCACTGGCGCTCCGCGTGGGGCGACGGCCGGTGCCAGCAGCAGGAGCGCGAGGATCAACAAGGTGCCCGCAGGCAGGGTGAACAGGGGCAGGGGCGCAGACGGAAATAGGATCCAGCCGTTGCCCCCCTCGGGTGTGATCAGGCCCAGATCCCCCAGCAGGCGCCCAGTGCCGAGCAGCTCGCGCAGGACACCGGTGATGAGGGGCACTGCCAGCGCCGCTCGGCTCGGCTCAGCAATGGGATCGTGTTCTCGCCCTGTTGCGACCAGCAGCGCGAAGCTGCCCACCGCCAGG
>JBCBZW010000167.1 GCA_039815145.1 Pseudomonadota bacterium | reverse complement strand
TCGCCAGGAAGCGCCTGGCCACCGCCGGCGTCACAGCTGCTGCGTGTGCGGCACTCCTTCACACATCCTCGCTACCCGCGCGATTGGAGCCGGCACCCTTCGTGGACGACGTGCTCTACGCTGCATTCGAGGCGCATCTGCTGCTGGGCGTGGCAGTGTCGGTAGGCTGTGGACTCCTACTCCTCCCAGCCATCGTGGGATGGATGCGCGGCCACCTAGGGCGAACCACTTACCTAGCCTTCGCGGTAACGTGGGCGGGAATCGTGCTCGCGGCGACGCTGACCGACGGCCCGACCCCCTTGGTCGGCTACGGCGGCAGCGCGATCATCGGCTACTTCCTGTCGATCGTCACGCTACCGGAAGCGTACGGCCCGGCGAATGAGGACAGCATCGCAACCCGATCAGACTCGCCGGTGATGCGAGAGGCGCCTTGGCGCCGAAGCTGGCCGGTCTGATGCCCCGCAGGACACTCCTCGCGGCCACGGCCGCCGTGGTGGCACTCGGCCTCGTCGTGGTCTTGCTGTCGAGGCGCGACGGTGGCGACGAGTACGTCCCGACGCCGATCCCAGGCGTCGAGATGACGTGTTTCCAGGAGACCGCACCGGTGCCCTGGTCTTACTGCATCAACCGCTTGCCGGACAGCGCGAACCAGGATCTTCTGTACTACCTCCACGCGCGCAACGGCAACCCGACCTGGTGGAACGATCGCACCTATCACACGGGGCGGCTGTACGAGACCTGGCGAGCCAACCGCCAAGATCCACCGACGGTCGTCGCGGTCTCCTTCGGCAAACTCTGGATGCTGAGCGACTACGATCCTGAGCTCGACGGCGGCCTGTTCAAGGTCTTCACCGACACGGTGATACCGACGGTCGAAGCCCAGATCGATATTCGCCAAGGGCAGCGCCTGCTGGCGGGAATCTCCATGGGTGGATTCAACACCCTGCTGCTGGCCCTGAAGTCCGACGGCGTGTTCTCGCGGGCAGCAGCCATCTGCTCCCCCTTGCCCACGGTATCGAACCACGACGGCCTGATGGCCATCTTGGGCGCGGCGCGCGAGACCGGCACGAGCACGAAGCGCGCCTTGATGCTCTGGGCCTTTGGCAGGCGCTTCTACCCGACCAGGCAGGTGTGGGCGGCCAACGACCCGCTGAGCCTTTCCCGTGGCTTCTCCGCCGAGGCGGGCCCTGCCCTCTACCTCACCTGCGGCCGCGCCGATGACTGGGGGTGCTTCCTTGGCAGCGAGCAACTCGCGGCGAACATCGAGCAGGCGGGCGGCGATATCCAGTGGGTGCCGCGCGACGGTGGGCACTGCGACATCGACTACACCTCGCTGGGCGCCTTCCTCCAGCCGTCGGTGGGGGACAGCACGTAACAGGTGTGTTTCCATAGTCGAGCTGCCAACGTATCGAGCCGGGAGGGTGAGCGTGGCACAGACGGAACACCATCAATGCAGGCCGAACCGCCTACCCGACCCGTGGGACGGTCGCGCCCTGCGCTCGCACTTTCTCGACTCGTACGTAGGCAAGTTCCCCAACCAAACGCTGGATACGGTTGGACATATGCTGCTGCAAGTCGACCGCACCCGCCAGGTGATGCAGGTCGGCGTTGCCCATCTGGCGCGCACGCTGAAGGCGGGACGCGTCGATATCGGCTTCGGCCATGCGAGACACCCCACCTACGCAGCGGCGGCCGAGTCCTTCCTCGACGAGGGGGACGATCGCCCATCGATGGTGGATCGCGAGCTACCAAACGGTCATCACGTCATTCAGCGCGTGTGGCGATCCGCCACGCCGGTGGCTTACGACGACGTCCCTAACAACGCCGAGGTGGCGCCGATGCGTGAGGCGTTCGCCGCTGTGCACGCGCGGGCGATGCTCGCGCAGCGCCTTGCCGTTGATGATCACCAAGGCGCCTTCGGTCTGATCTGTGTGGACGAGCTCGACTACGGACGACGCTGGAAGGCCGCCGAACACAGCCTCTTGCACGAGTTCTGCTCCACCTTCTTCGCACCGATCCTGGCCGTTAGCCTAGAGTTGAGCGCGCCCGTGGGTATCACCAAGCCGAGCCCGGCGGAGCTGGACGCCATCCGCCTCGCTGCCACCGGCCAGAGCTACAAGGCCATCGCGTACTCGCTAGGCAAATCGATCCGCACGATCGAAACCCAACTGCGTAACGCCCGCCAGAAAGTGGGGGCGGCCAATCAGGCCGAACTCGTGCGCATCTGCGAAGCCTGGCTCTGATCCGAAGGCCCCTGCGCGCCGAGCCGAACTCGGCGGCAGGAGCGATTCGGACGAGCGTCAGTCCGCATCGATCGTGTCGAAGATGATGACCGGCGGGCGATCTTCGTTGCGCGGCGCACGCCACAACACGGCGAAGGTGCCGGACTGGACGATGGGCCCGTCGGGCGTGTTGATGGTCAGCAGGTAGCTGCCGTTCTCCAGCACCTTGCGGTTGCTGACTGCCTCGAAGGTGGAGACGAGTTCCAGGCCTGCGAGGCCGGCGTCGAAGCCCCCTTGCCAGGCCTCCACGATATCGTCCTCGCCGTTGACGGCCGGGGCGTTCGGCAGCTTGAGGGTGCCGTTCTCGGCGTAGAACTCGCCCAGTCCCTCGCTATCCAGCTGGTTGAAGACGTCGACGAAGGCCGCACTCGCGGCCGCCACGCGGTCGGTGTTGCTGGCGTCGTAGTAATCATCGTCCGCCCAGGCGGCTCCATTGAGCACGACGAGGGCGACGGCGAGACACTTGGCAGATGCGCATAAGTTCATGATAGCTCTCTCCATATTGGTCTTATGGCGGCCGTTGTTCGACCGTGGAGAGAGCCTAGGGCGCCCTGCCTAGGCGGAGAATCGCAAAATACCCGTATAGGGTGTAAAGCGTCCGCGCCTGGTGCGGGCGATGGCGTCGCCGCGCCTGCAGATGCGCGAGACCCTCGCCTGCGCTTTCTATTCAAGATCCGAATACTGATTCAGCCACCAGCGCGTGTTCATCGCGGTGCCCGCCCCCTATCGTGCGACTCGCGGTTGCGCGATGCCCCGGCAGGTCTGGCCGTCCCTACGAACCCGCAAGCACTCACTTAGGAGACCGTCCATGAAGGCGATGACGTTGAAGACCTACGGGCCAGAGTCCATCTTCGAGCCCACCGAACTCCCCGATCCACACGCGAAGGCGGGCCACGTCGTCGTCAAGGTCGCCGCCACCAGCGTCAACACCGTGGACACCATGATCCGCAACATGGGCGCGGACCTTCCCCTGTCGCCAGCATTACCTGCCGTACTGGGGATGGACTTCGCCGGCACCGTCGAAGCGGTGGGCGAAGGGGTCACTCGCTTCGCCGTCGGCGATGAGGTCTACGGCTGCGCCGGTGGCCTATTGGAACTACAAGGTGCGCTCGCGGAGTACATCGTCGCCGACGCCCGCCTCGTGGCGCGAAAGCCGAAGACCTTATCCATGCGCGAAGCGGCGGCGCTGCCCCTGGTCGGCATCACCGCCTATGAGGGACTGAGTCGCGCCGGGGTGTCCGAGGGTCAACGGGTGCTGATCCAGGGGGGCGCCGGAGGCGTCGGCCATGTTGCCGTGCAGCTGGCCAAGCACATGGGGGCGGAGGTCTCCGCGACCGGCAGGGGCGATACGCAGATGGCGTTGATGGCCGAGCTCGGGGCGCGGGCGATCGACTTCACGGCCGAGAAGACGACTGACTACGTGGCCGACCACACGGGAGGCGCCGGCTTCGACGTCGTGTTCGACACGGTGGGTGGGCCCAACATGAGCAACTCCTTCGAGGCCGCCAAGCTCAACGGCCATGTCGCCTCGACGGTCGCCCTGGTTGAACTCGACCTGTCCACGGCGCACTTCAAGGGGCTGTCGCTACACGTCGTGTTCATGCTCATTCCGATGATTCACGACGTGCAGCGGGCAGACCATGGCGAGATCCTCGAGACGCTGGCGAGCATCGCCGATGCGGGGAAGCTCCGGCCGGTGCTGGACGCGCCGCGCTTCACCCTCGACCAGGTGGGTGACGCCTACGCGCGGTTGGCCAGTGGACAGGCGATCGGCAAGGTGGTGGTCGAGGTGTCGTAACCGTCGCGTGCTGCCTGCGAGCCCGCCCGGGTGTGCACGAGGTTGGCGCGCCGACCACGTCGTCGCGGTACGCCAACCCCGTGCAGATCACCTAACGCACTTCGAAGCGAACGGTCTTGGTGCCGATCATCTGATCGGTATCCATGACCTGCAACGTGGCCGAGTGCCAGCCCGGCGCCAGGCCTTCGACCGTTACCCAGCGGCCAAGGCCCACGACCACGTCATCCACGCTCCAGCTGTAGTGCAGCTGCTCGCCAGCGGATGTGTCACAGCACTCGGCGTCGATGCCGAGGCCGCGCAGGAGCACGCCGTCACCTTGGGGGATCACCTCACCGCTCTTCGGCGAGGCGATGAAGGCACTCGGCACCTTGCGCGACACGTCGAAGGACGCCGACAGGGCCGACACGGTGTTCAGCCCGTCGCTCGCGTAGACGCGGACGAGTGAACCGCCGGCGGCGCTACCCGCAAGGCCCGTGGCATCCACCGCGAGTTCGGTGAGGGGCGTGCCCGTGGCGAGCGCCGTCCACGTGGTGCCGCCGTCAGGGCTGTACTGGTAGACGAACGCCAGGGGATCACGGTCCCTATCCGACGCGTGCACCACTACCTCCAACGCGTCGTCGCTGGCCGCCACCGACACCGACAGGGAAGGCAGCCGCTGACCGGGTTGGAGCGCCACCGCACGGCCACCGAGGGCGTCACGGAGCCTCAGCTCCACGGTGTCCTCTATCCAAGGCAGCACCGCGACGAACCCTGCACTCGCCGTGGGCGAGCCGTCCACCACCGCCTGGGCCTGCACCGGCTGGCGGTGCAGTACGCGACCGCGCTCATCCAGTGCTTCGAGCACGTAGCCATCGAGCCTCGTCAGACCGGCATGGTCGTGGTGGTGATGGTGCCCATGACTATGGCGGTGCCCTTCAAGGTGGCGATGGGAACCACGCGGTGACTGGTCACCTACACCCTCGTTGTAGAGCTGGCGTTGCTGGGAGGTCATCTGGTCAGCGGGGAAATGGAACCCGGCGTGCAGGCGCATGGCGCCTTCCGTACGACCCACGGTGCCGCTCACCCAGAGCACCTGCGGCGACGGTTCCATGCGCTGGGCGTTGGCAGGCTGGTAGAGATCTTCGAACAGCTCACGCCACGTCCAGTCGGAGACCCAGCGATTGCTGGTGTACGTCATGATGTCGCCGGTGTTGGAGCTCATGGGGTCCAGGGGCTCTCGGCTGATGCCGTCGAAGCCCCACGCCGCTTCCTGATCGTCGCTGCCACCGAGGTAGCAAGGATCGTAGGGGTAGTCGGCGTAGGGTCCGTCGATGTCCGTTCCGCAATCGACGTGATCGAAGCCAACGGCATGGAGGGTTTCATGCGCGAGTTTGACCCCGCC
Organism: Pseudomonadota bacterium; assembly: GCA_039815145.1. NCBI lineage: Bacteria > Pseudomonadati > Pseudomonadota > Pseudomonadota bacterium. The sequence continues at coordinate 4,204 of JBCBZW010000167.1, read as the reverse complement.
CAAGGGTTGGTTGTACTCCTCCTTGGCCGTGCCGAGGAGCATGTGCGCCCAGCCTGCGTTGGTGCCTGGTAGCACCGCACCACCCTTGCTCACGGGCGCGTCCGGATGGACCAGTCCCATGAAGACCTGGCGCGCATCGCCGCAGACAAACCCGTGGTCCGTCCAGTTTGCGACAGCATTGATGGTGTCGAGCAAGGCGCTCGAGTCGGACGACATGTAGAAGCTGGAGCCGTCCTCCTTGCGCAACAGGGTGTGGTGAAACACAGGGATGATGCGTGTTGCCAGCAAGCTCTCGGTCCGTTCCAGCTGCCGGGCGTAGTCGTCGCTGTGGTGATCGTAGATCAGCTCATTGGAATCGCCGTCGATCGCGGATACGCGAAAGGACGTCAGGCACAGATTCGAGTGATGTAGCGATACCGTTTGCTGGGCGACCGCAGGGAAGGTGTTGTTGCCGTAGTTGGTCTCGTAACGACGGCTGCCGTTAACGATCGGATTGATCTCCACCTGCAGGGAGAGATCGTCGCGCACCCAGTCTTCCGGCAAGGCGAAGCTCAGGGTGCGAAGGCGTTGACCACGCTGCACCACCTCACCTTGGGGATCGATCTGAGGACCGTAGGGCCCGATCGGCGAGTTGGGTAGCTCGATGCCGTCGCGAAAGCCGTGCAGATGAGCGGTCACCGGCACAGATCCCGTGCCGGTGGCCTCGCGCGGATAGACGCGGACGTAGGTGGCCTTGCCGAGCACCATCGGGATCGTGTGGGCGCCGTCTTGCACCCCTTGGGTCACTTCCATGCGATCGACGACGTAGTCCGGGGGATCGGCCACGGCGTCTTCGGGCAGGCGTTTTACCTGGCCGATGGTGTTCCAGTAGAGGTAACCATCGGAGAACGTCACGTTGCGCGGCGCCGGCTGATCGAAGGCCATCAGGGTGGCCGGCCCGCCGCTCTCGTCCATGCGCCAGATCGTGCCGGACTCGTCGTAGCCTTGGGTAAAAGCGAGCGTGTCACCTGTCAGATCAAGATCGTAGACGGGGTCCGCTTGGTTGTAGATCACCGCGGTGATGCCCGTGGCCTGCTCTCGGCGCACGATCTTGCCCTCCAGCTCGGACCAGTAGATGTAGTCGTCGCTGTAGGTGAGGTCCCACGGCGTTCCCGCCGTGGCTGCCAGCAACCCCACCGCACCGCCGGCAGCGGGGACCGTACGAATGGCACCGCCGCCAGCGACGTCAGTTTCCGTCCAGAGCAACCAACCGTCGGCGTGTTCCAGATCGTTGATCGTGCCGTTGGCGATGTGGCCTGCGACGAACTCGATGGCATTCGGGCTGTCGACGGGGAAACGCGTGACCCCGCTGGTCGCGAAGTAGTACACGTAGTCGCCATCGGTGGCGATGGCGGTGCTCATCGCCGTATGCAGCAGTTCTACCGGACCGGCGCCATCGATCGGGGCGCGGTACACCAGGGGAAGCTCCGCCGGCGCCTGCTCCGTGAAGTAGACGTAGTCTTGGGTAATCACCATCTCCTGCGGGCGAATCGCATCGCAGGCAACGGTGAGCTGCTCCCGATCCCCGGCGTCGCCGCCGTGGGGCACGCGGCCGTAGATCACGCCGTAGTGATTGATGTGACAGGTCTCCGTGTCCCAATCACGCCGCGATGCGTAGTAGAGGTAGCTCTCGTCTTCGGCGATGACGTTGCCGTAGTCGATGTTCTCGGGCACAGGGCCCGCCGTAGCCGACATGCTCGTGAGCGTGAGCGCGACCGCTGCACCGAGCAGCGAGAGCTGCCCCCAGGGCAAGGGGCTGATGGACTGGGAACTCATTTTTTCTCTCCGTTTTCGCAGGAATTCGTTGGGGTCGTCCCTTCCTGCGCCTTTGCCCGGCGGTAGGGATCACGGAGAGAAGAATCTGTTGCCCGAAGGCGAGGTCTGCCCGGCGACGCGTCTCATGCGCACGCTGGCTAGCGGACGGGCGGTCGGCGGGGCGGCGGTAGCCTTGTAGACATGCCCCCGGCTCGGGATTTGCTCTGGGGCCTCGAGCAGAGGCCCCGTCGCGCACGAGCGTGCCAAGCGGCGGCGGAAAGTCGATGCGTTCGAAATCAGCGCTCTTTCGGGGCGTTACTCGTAGGCGTAGGTGCCCCGGATCGGGTAGTCGTTCTCCGGCTTGCGGATCCACTCGAGGCCTGAAACGAAGGTCTCCACGTCGGGTCGCGCAAAGGGGTTGTTGGAGAGATCGACCACTTGCAGCGCCCCCTCGGCATTGACCACGAACAACGCGGGCTCGGCAAAGCGGTGATCCGTCTCCTTCGCTGAGCGCGGTTCGGAGATGTAGAGCCCTAGCGCCTGCATCTGCTCGAGGGTCAGCCCGTGGTAGAGGGGGAAGTTCACCTCGAGGCGGCTGCGATGTTCATCGAGCTGCGCCTGGCTGTCCGCCGACACCGCGGCCATGTCGATGCCGATATCGCTGAGGCGCTGCCGGAAGCTCGCCAGCCTGTTCAGAAACTTCGTGCACAGCGGGCAGTGCCGACCCCGGTAGACCACCACCAACTGCCAGTCGGCATCGCCGGTCGGCTTGGCGATATCGACCAGCGCTTGCCGATCGTCGAAAACCTCGAGGGGCTTGAAGGCGTCGCCCGCGTGTAGCTTCGTGGTGTTCATTTGAAATCCTCAGAAGTGTTTGGCGATGTGGGCGTCGAAGCGATGGAAGTCGTTGTCGATATCCGGGTTCTTGATCACGTCGTAGCACGCGAAGGTGTCTATCGCTGTCATCCCGAAGAAGCGGAAGTTCATGTGCATGGGGAAGAAGAGATCGTCGACGCCCTTGCCTTGAAAGAGGTACTGACCCTCGTCATCGAAGGCTTCGCGCGGCGCGTTGAAGGTGAGGGACAGCATGTAGCGCTTGCCCGTCAGCGTGCCGCCGGCGCCGTACTGCTTGGCTGGATCGTGGCGGCTGCGGCCGTCGCCGTCGCACAGCTGGCCCGCCATCCCCGCGCTGTACACATCGTCCATGTACTGCTTGAAGCGCCAGGGCACTTCCATCCAGTTGACCGGCGTTTGCAGCAGGATGACGTCGGCCCACTGGTGCTTGTCGAGTTCCTCCTGCGTGTCCCAGTCTTCCCGCACGTGGGTGTGGCGCACGGTGTAGCCCTTGGCGGCCAGCAGCGCGCTCGCCTCGTCGACCAGCGAACCGTTGAGCCGGCCTGCTGAGAACTCGCTCGGGTGGTGGGCGTTGATGATGAATGCGTTGGCCATGTGCCGATGCGTTCCCTTGTCTGTGGGTGGGGGAGCGGCATGGTGGTACAGTAGGTGACCGATATCAACCAGTATACTTTTAGTAACCTAATTCCTTTTTGGAGTGATCTGTGCCGACGAAGACCGCCGTGCGCCGCAAAGCCGTGGCCGAACCCTGCCTGGAGCCCTGCCCCATCGAACGCGGCATGCGGCTGCTCGGGGGCAAGTGGAAGGGCTCGATTCTCTGGCACTTGAGGGACGGACCTGTGCGCTTCAACGACCTGGCCAGGCAGCTCGGTGGGGCGAGCAAGAAGATGGTCAACCAGCGACTGAAGGAGATGGAGGACACGGGGCTGCTAGAACGGGAGGTGCTGAGCACGCGGCCGATTGCGGTGGCGTACTCGATTACCCCGTTTGGGCGTAGTGCGTTGGGTGTGCTTGATCAGCTTAGGGGATGGGCGGAGGAGCATCAGGTGTAGCACCGCGGCCCTCAGCGCTACTACCTAATCGATCAAATCGGCAAGCGAGCGAACGCCCACGTAACGCAAGAACGCACCTGCTCCCTCCACCGACAAGTGCCCCGCGTCCTTGTAGAGCAGGTGCGGTGCCATCGGCGGCCAGCTCTCCTGCGGCCGGTAGACCCGCGCTCCCCGACGCTCAGCCTCATCGTAGAAGTCGAACAGTTCCGGCGGCACGGGCAGCGTCTTCGCCGTCAACGCCGGCATGACGAAGGCACGGGTCGGCTCGATGTCATACACCTGGCGATGGGTGATCAGGTGCACCGTCACGCCGCGAGCGGACAAGGTATCGATCATCGCCAGCAGCGAGCCGAGTTCCTCACCCCGTTCCGAGGGCGTTCGGCGATTCATGGTGGTCTACGAAGGGACGGCCCAGGCGTCGGTGACCCGGCCCTTCGCGGACGAGTATCGGGCGCTGGAGGACAACGCGGCGCTGCTGCCCCAGGTCGCGGCGCTGACGGGCG
>JBCBZW010000166.1 GCA_039815145.1 Pseudomonadota bacterium | reverse complement strand
TGACGCCATTGCGGCGTTGGTCAAGCGCAGCCATAGCGCTGCTATGCCTGCGCTCGCCCGCCTTGCCCTGACGCCAGTCCCGCTCGCTGAGCGTTACCTTATTTTCCAAGCGGCCCACTAGGCGGGCGCGCCCGAGCCCACGATGGGCGACGACGCATCGCCGGCCGGTGCGTCGTCGTCGGGCCCGTTCAGGGGCAGCGCCTCCACGCGGTCCCGGCCGCGCTCCTTGGCCAGATACACCGCAGCATCGGCCCGCGACAGCAGGTCCTCGGTCGAGCGGAACCCCCCCCGCGAGTAGGCCACGCCGATGCTGGCGGTAATGCTCAGCGGATCCCCGTCGTCCCGCTCCAGGCAGATGCCTCGCACCGCGGTCAGGGCCTTGTTGGCGGCCGTCAACGCCTTGTTGCGACTGGCGGGGAACAGGAATACCACGAACTCATCGCCCCCCAGGCGAGCCACCAGATCGCCCGGGCGCAGGGCACCCGTCAAGCCCTCGGCCATGGCGAGCAGTGCCTGATCACCGGTGGCGTGTCCGTACGTGTCGTTCAAGGTCTTGAAGTGATCGAGATCGATGAAGATGATCGCCGCGTCTTCGCCGCCCTTGCGTGCCGTGGCCGCGGCCTCGTCCGTCTGCCGATGGAATTCGAGGCGGTTGGCCACGTCGACCAGTGGGTCGCGGCGCGCCTGGCGGTAGAGGGCGACGGAGAGTCGCACGTTTTTGCGAATGAGCTGATTGATGCGTTTGGTCGAGAGAAACATCATCGCTACGTACACCGCGGTGAACACCACCAAGCCCGGTCCGCTGGGGCCGAGTTGGGTGGCGAAGGCGATCGCGATGGCGCTCGCGGCGGGCGTCGTGAACGCGACGAAGCAGGGCAGGTAGGTGGCGCCCGCGATAGTGGCGCCGGCGATCGTGCCAGCCGTCAGGACGGAAACGGCGATCTGGCCCGCCGGTTCCGCCTGTCCGAAGCAGCACAGACTGAGGTAGCCGATGTGCAAGCCGAAGCTCAGGGAATTGGCCGCGGCAATCTGCGTCCAGCGCGTCGAATGAAGATGCTCTCGACAGCGCAGGTAGACGGAGCTCAGGGAGAAGCGGGTGACGCCGAGGGCGATCCCCACGCCCCACCACCAGAGCACCTCCGTGGCGCCTTCCAGCACGCCCAGGAGGTAGGCCGTGACCGTGCTGTTGAGCATCATCACCACCGCCGCCGAGCGGTGGTTGCGGTAGAGCATATCGAGGATCGCCTGGCGCTCACGCTTGTGCGCGTCGGCGGCGTTGTCTTGCAGCAGATCGTCGATGGATTGGGGAGCGGCGCCGGTCATCACGCCACGCTAGCGGATTCCCTCGCGCCCCACCGCGCGCCGGGTAACGCTGCGCGCAGGTCGATGACTGAAAGTGAGCACCGGATCACAAGCGTGGGCAGCCGCGCGCTGTCACACGTGGATGATAGACTTGGTGCCAAACAACAGGCGTTTTGGACCAAACCCGACAACCTCATCAGGGAGCGATGAAATGCGATATGTAAACAGGGGCATTGCCCTTTGCGCACTGGCGTTGGCCGCGGTCACCGCGCACGCCGATCTGGTGTCCGAAGACAGCGAGTTCGGCACCGACACCATCACCTTGGACACGGACACGGGCCTTAGCTGGCTCGATTGGTCAGTGACTCTGGGCCAGAGCTTCGACGAAGTCACGGCCCAGCTCGGCCCCGGCGGCACCTACGAAGGCTTCCGCTTTGCCACCAACGCGGAGGTGGAGACCCTCTGGGGCAACGGCGGCATCGTCGACATCACCACCGAAGGCCCCATCGACTTCGCCAACGACTTCACCGCCGCCAACTTCCTGCCGGCACAAACCCTCATCGCCCTGCTCGGCACCACGGGCTTGAACGGCGACCTAACCGAAGGCCTCACCGCCGATGCCAGCGGCGGGGAGCAGACCGTCGCCGAGCTGCAGGTGTGCCGCGCCATGATGTTCTGCACCAACTTCGGCGCCCCGGGCGACTCCGCCCTCGCGTCCCTCGGGCCCAACACCCAGGCCGCGGACACGCCCAGCAACATCATCGGCGCCGCCCTGGTGCGCGATGAGGTGATGGCCGATCCGATCGCCGGCACCGTGCAGAGCGCCAGCGTGGTGCAGGTGATTTGCCGCAATCTCGTCAGCGGCCAGTCCGTGAACGGCACCACCGACGGCACCAACTGGGACTGCTCCGCCGGCGGCCTCACCGGCAACCCCGGCGAGCGTGTGCTGCAGATCGTGGTCGGCATCGCTGCCTGCGGCGGGGCGCCCTGCGATGTCGGCGGCTCCACCACCGGCGTGGACGGCCTGATCACCGTGTGCCGTAACCTCACGGCCGGCGGCAGCGCCAACGCACCGCTGATCAACGGCGCCTGGAACTGCAGCGATGCGGGCCTCGCCATCTCGAGCGGCGACATCACCCTGCAGGTGGTGGTCGGCAGCATCCCCGCCGCGGCCCGGGAAGCGCGCTTCCACTGATCCGCGTCGCCCGCGAGGGCGCCGCCACCGCGAGGGCGATGGTCGCTACCGGCCATCGCCCCGCCTCCCTCGCCCGAGTCCGACACCTCCGCACCAGCAGGCGGCAGCGCTTTTTGGTACCTTGCGCTGCATCAAGGAGGTGCTCCATGCCCTACGACGCTTCGCACCGCGCCGACCCGAGCGCGGAGCAGTTGCACGACGTCTTACGTCAGGTCCGCGCCGCCTACGCGCGCCAGCCCGCGCCCACGGCGCGTGAGCGGATCGACCGCCTCGATCGCCTGCACAACGCCGTGCTCGACTACAAGGACCGCCTGGTCGCCGCCGTCGACGCCGACTTCGGCAGCCGTCCCGCCGCCGAGACGCTCCTCATGGAGCTCCTGCCCGTGCTCCAGGGCATCGCCCACAACCGCAAGCACGTGCGGCGCTGGATGAAGCCGTCGCGGCGCGAGACGCCGCTGATGCTCGCGCCGTCCACCAGCAAGGTGCACTGTCAGCCCCTCGGCGTCATCGGCATCGTGGTGCCGTGGAACTTCCCCCTGCTGCTGTCGCTCTCGCCGCTCGTGAGCGCCTTCGCCGCCGGCAACCGGGCGATGATCAAGACCTCCGAATACGCCCCGCAGACCGGCGCCGTGCTGCAGGAGATGTTGTCAAGCACCTTCAGCGATGAGGAGGTGGTCGTGTTCACCGGTGGCGTGGAGGTGGCTACCGAATTTACTAAGCTGCCCTTCGATCACCTCGTGTTCACCGGGTCCACCCAGGTGGGCCGCATCGTCATGCGCGCCGCCGCCGAGAACCTGACGCCTGTGACGCTGGAGCTCGGCGGCAAGTCACCGGCCATCGTGCACCCGTCGTTTCCGATCCAGGAGGCCGCCTCGCGCATCGCCCTGGGCAAGGGCTTGAACGCGGGCCAGGTGTGCGTCGCGCCCGACTACCTGCTGCTGCCGCGCGATCAGGTGGACGCTTTCGCCACCGCCTACGAGGCAGCGGCCCGCAAGCACTACCCGACCCTCGCCAGCAACGGCGACTACACCTCCATCATCACCGAGCGTCAGCACGACCGCCTGCAGGGGCTGCTCGCCGATGCCGCCGGCAAGGGTGCCGAGCTCATCAGCATCAACCCCGCCGACGAGTCGCTCGAAGGCACGTGCAAGGTGCCCATGACCCTGCTCAAGAACGTGAGCGACGAGATGCAGGTGATGCAGGAGGAGATCTTCGGTCCCGTGCTCCCCCTCGTGCCCTACGACGACTTCGACGAGGCGATCGCCTACGTGAACGCGCGACCCCGTCCCCTGGCCCTGTACTACTTCGACTGGGACAAGGCCCGCGGCGAGCACGTGCTGGCGCACACCCACTCCGGTGGCGTGGCGCTGAACGACGTGTTGAGCCAGGGCGTGGTGGATGACATGCCTTTCGGCGGCGTCGGCCCCTCAGGCATGGGGCATTACCACGGCAAGGAGGGGTTCCTGAGCTTCTCCAAGGCCAAGCCCGTGATCCGCAAGGGGCGTCTCGACACAATCGCCTTCATTGCAGCGCCGTGGGGCAATCGCTTCTACAAGGCCTTCATGGCGTTCCAGTTCGCGCGCTTCCGCAAGAAGCGGTAGCCGCCGGCGCGCCCCGCGCGCCCCGCGCGCCCCTTCCCTGAGAGACTCCCTTGAGCAGCAGCTTGCCCTTCCTGCAGCGGGCCTGGCCCGCCCTGGCCTTCGGTTTTGCCCTGACCTTCTCCTCGAGCGCGGGGCAGACCTACTTCATCTCTCTCTCGGGCGGCGCCATCCGCGACGAGCTCGGCCTCAGCCATGGGGGCTTCGGCACCCTGTACACCGTCGCCACCACCGCCAGTGCCCTGGTGCTGGTCTGGCTGGGTAAGCTCGCGGATCGCTACGACCTGGTGACCTTGGGCGCGATCTGCGTCGCGGCGCTCGCCGCCGTATGTGCCATCGGCATGGGCGGCGCGCAGTCATGGTTGGTGTTAGGTGTGGCCGTGTTCGGGTTGCGCCTCGCCGGGCAGGGGATGCTCAGTCATCTTTCCATGACGGCGATGGGGCGCTGGTTTTCGGCGGAACGGGGACGGGCGCTCAGCGTGGCGGTGCTCGGGTTCACGGCGGCCGAGGCCCTGTTGCCCTTTCTGGGTGCGCTGGCCTTGGCGACATGGTCGTGGCGAACGCTTTGGTGGATTGCCGCGAGCGTGTTGGTGACCGTGATGCTGCCCCTGGTGCTGTGGTTCGGGAGCTTGGCTAAGGGGCGCGGCTTGCATCGTCCCACCGAGGCGGATGGCCCCTCGTCAGCGACGCCCACCCGCCACTGGACCCGAGCCGAAGTGATGCGCGATCCGCGCTTCTACGCGCTGTTGCCGGGGGTGTTGGCGCCGCCGTTCATCGTGACCGGGGTGTTGTTCCATCAGGTGCACCTGGTGGAGGAGAAGGGCTGGTCCCTGCCGGCCTTTGCGGCTACCTATCCGTTCTATGCGGGGGCGTCGATGGCGGTGGCTCTCGGGCTCGGCTTTGTGATCGACCGCTTTGGGGCGGTGCGGTTGTTGCCGTACTACCTTCTGCCGATTGCGGCGGGGTTGTTGGTGTTGAGCGTGACGCAGTCTTTGATCGGTGCGGCCGTGTTCATGGCGCTGATGGGGGCGAGTGCGGGTGGCGCGACGTTGGTCATCGGGGCGCTGTGGGCGGAGCTCTACGGGGTGAAGCACCTGGGGGCGATTCGGGCCCTGGCTGTGTCGCTGATGGTGTTCTCGACGGCGTTGGCGCCGGGGTTGATGGGGGCGTTGATCGATGCGGGGGTGTCGATGGACTGGCAGTACCGGATGTTGGCGGGGTATGTGCTCGTGGGTGTAGCCTTGTTCCTGGTTCTGCAGCCGTCCCTGGAGAGGACCAGCGGCGCTTCGACTGGTTGAGTGTGAGGGAGCAACTTGATCTTCGCTGAGCTCAGGTACGTTGGTCACTACGATGACCGGCACGATCAGCTTGTGGCGCTGCTCACAAAGGAGTTTGCCGACATCCAGTCGGGACACCAGGGAGACTCCTGGATCTGGGTGTGCGCGGACGAGCAAAAGGTCTCGATAGATACCTTCTCGGCTATGACGCATCAGATCAAGGCGGAGCAAGCCTCGGCGCTTGTCGCGCGCGTGATTGAGGTGCTGAGTCAGGAGTTCAAAGTGGAGGTGTTCGCTCAGCCGGAGCTGGAGAGCCACGAGGAGGCTCGGATAGAGCCAGCGTCGCCCTATGGTTCTGATCGCTAGATCTCGTGATCTCGGTGTAGCGTTCGAGCTTGTGCTCGAGTTACGAGATCTCTAGGAGTACAAGGCTTGATGCCTACACGCATGGCCCGCTTGGCGCGAATGAGTCTTTGCCTGTTAGCGACGGTAGTAGGCGCGGCCTCGGGTGGCTGCACGAACTACACCAAAGTAGCCGTCATTACCCCACCTGAACTGATGCAGTCCGCGGGCGCTGCGGAGCTTAACCCGTACGATAAAGACACCATACTCATCGCGCGCTCTGTTCGGTTGAAGCGCTATGGAGACGCTGAGTATTCCGAGGTCCTCGAGCAGCTTCGCGAACGGTACGAGGCAGCGCCGGGGCTCGAATTTCCCTACACAGAGGAGTACCTGAAGCAGGAATTCGTCGGTTCCACCATCCTGTGGCTAAAGAACTGGGTGGTGACTCTACGAGGGGCGATTGCCCTCGTGCCTCGCGTGGTGGAAGGTACTGAGTCCTGGGCATCCCGCGAGGATTGGAAGGCGAACTACGGCGACTTGGTGGCCGCGCGCACTCGTCCCTCAGGTCTGCTCGCCGTGACACGAGTGCTTTGCGACAACGATCGATACTACGAGACGTGCGCAAGCGCCTACGCTATTGGTGCATTCGATGCGCTGACGGGAGAGGAGATTGACGGACAAGGTCGCCGAATCAACATCCGGACGTTTCGCCTGCTAGGGCAGTCAGATCCGTGAAGGGTAACGAGTGCTACCAGTAGCATCAGACCGCCGCCAGCTTGGGCGATCCAGAGCACCATCCAGCCCGCCGCTGAACAGCCGAATAACCCCGCGCCTGCGAGCGGGTGCGTTGGCCTTGGTCATCGTCGGCCAGCTTCTGCTTCCGGTCGCAGCGCAGACCCCTTGTAAGTGCGAGCTGCGAGACCAGCTCGTCGAGCTAGAGAACTCCCCCATCATCGTATTCGGTCGAATCAGCCGGGCGTCACTGGCTGACAACGGTGAGGTGGATCTCTCTTTGGCGGTGCACACCACGTTGCGCGGCGTCCCGCGACGCTACCGCCCGCTTCGCATGGCTGCACCCGAAGCGTGCGGTGCCCCGGTGCATCTGGGCGCCGACGGCGTCTACTTTTTCCCTGAGACCATCGCGCCCATCACCGCTTGCCAGCGATTAGGCGTGCATTGGTCAGAAGTGCCCTTTGTGCTCGATGCGGCGCCGTTGTTGCGGGCTAATGGAGCCCCTGACGATGCAGTTCACCAGAGGCTAGTGCGCCTCTGGTGGGGAATGTCAGCTGCGGAGCTGCAGGGTTTCTTCAGATTGGTGAACCGACTAGACCAGGGGAGGAGCGTGCAGTGGCACGAGGAAGGCCGCAGGCTCGAGTACGGTCAGTTGCATGTCCGTTTCGATGACGCAGGACGATACGCGCAGTCGTGGGTGGCACCGTGAGATACGGGCTCGTGATGGTAGCGTTGGCGGCGCTAGGAACGTCCGTGTCGGCCCACGCCTGCTCCTGCTTCTCGATGGGTTTGACACGGTACTACGAAACGGTCACGAACGTGTTCACTGCCCAAATAATCGGCGGTGAGCTCGCGGGAGATCCCTTTGGGCGCCGACCCCAGCGCCGGATGCGCTTTCGAGTGCTGGAGCACTTCAAAGGGGAGATTCCCTTCGATGCGCTGGTCAGCTCTGGGGATAGCGGCAGCTGCGGGGTGTCCCTGCAGGTGGGCGACGAGTACCTGATATTCACTGATGACTACGGGGGAATCTCCCTGTGCTCAGGTCTTCAGAGGCTGTCGGACCCGGAGGCGCAAAGAGAGCTGGAGATCTTGCGGGAGCACCGCGCAGGGAACATGCCGGTCACCGACCCGTGGAGTGCATACACCCATGCGGGCGGGTGTACAGCGCGGACCACGGTAACGCTCCCGCATCATCGTGTGCCGAGCACGCTGAGCCTCACGTTCGCCCTCGAGCAGGATGGCGTGCGGTCGACTGCCACGGTGCGAAACGGGCTTTATCAGCTACCACTGGCAGGAACTGCAGTGGCGCTCACCCTCGGAGAGCGACGATGGGAGTTACCTTGGGTGCCGCCACCCCCTAGCGAGAATCGCTACGCCCGGGGGCAATACCGCTTGGAAGGCGATGCGGCGCTCTCGCTCGCCAGGTGGCTAGCGCAGGCTGCTAGCGATTCCATGGCGATCAGTTTCGAGAGTGCGCAGCACGGCCTCAGTTCGATGAGCTTGTGGGTGGCCCACGCTCGCCCAGTGTTCGAAGAGTTTCTTGGGTGCATCGAGTCCAGCGACCGCGCAGGAAACTGAGGGATCGCTTGGGAATCGTCAGTTCTCGATCACAATCTTGCCGTGATTGTCCCGTGCCGTGCGCATGTAGTCCCACGCCGCCACGTAGTCCTCCATCGCAAACACCCGATCCACATTCGCCCGAAGCGTGCCGTTCGCAAACGCCTCGTGAATGTAATCACACCCCTCCCGACACAGCGGTCCATCCTGCACGTAGTTGAACACCGAGTACGGATGAAAGGACGCATTCGCTTGGAACATCTCAACGAGCGGTAGCTGCTCCGGGAACGCACCCCCGAGCAATCCGTAGTAGTAGATCCGAGCATCGCGCGCCATCTTCGCGACGTACTCGTCCATGAGTGCCCCAGCCACACAGTCGAAGATGATGTCGACGCCAGCACCGTCGGTGGCGGCATCTATAAAGTCGGCAAGCGAGGCATCCCGCGACGATGCGAATACGTGGTTCGCGCCACTGTCCTGCAAGTACGCCTCGTTCTTCTCGAAGCGGGTGGTCGTGAGCATGTTGGCTCCACACAGCCGACCGATGTTCAGGGCAGCATTGCCGGCCGTGCTGGTGCCCGCGGTGACGAGGATGTTCCGGTCCGCGCTGGCGCCGGTGAGGCTGGCGATGGGGTAGTAGGCCGTCATGAACGCCATCCAGATCGATGCGCACTCAACGGCGGACAAACCTGCGGGCGCGCGCGTCACGTAGCGCGCGGGGATGATCACCGAGTCTGCGCTGGTGCCGCGCTGGAAGTAAAAGTAGGGCAGGGTGCAGTAACGCTGGCCGAGTTCGATCCCCTCGACGTCATCGCCCACCGCGTCGACGATGCCGACGGCTTCGATGCCGATGCGGGCGGGCAGTGACTCGAAGGTAAACGAGTAGATGCCGCGCATGAGGTCCATGTCGCCCCAGTTAAGCGCGAAGGCCTCCACCCGCAGGCGAATGTCGCCGGGGCCTGGCGCTTCCACCTCGCAGTCTCGAAGCACCAGGCTCTTGTAGCCCTGCGCGTAGTCGGTGACGACCCATTCCCGGCTGCTGGTCATGGCGAGCTCCCTGCTGGCGATCGGTGGGCAGGTGGCGCCGGCCACGTTGTCTGGAGGCGCGCCCCGCACCTTCGAGACTAGAGCGCTACTTCAACAATTTCAAATTTTATTAAAATTTTTACCCAAACTGGGATCCCACCTCGGCAAAGTGGGGCGGTGGAGTTCCTTTCACCCGGGGGATCGCGGAGACGTGTTCCAGTGGAGTGGCCGGCCTAGACCCACCGACGTACGCGAGCACAGTAGGCCCGGTAGCTCTCCCCGAACTTCTCGGCGAGCACCCGTTCCTCCGGGAGGATCTGGAACACGCTGATCCAGGCGACGAAGACCGCGAGCGTCAGCACGCCCAGGGGCTGTCCCAGCCAAAGCACCCATCCGATCAGTACGCTCAACATGCCCAGGTACATCGGGTTGCGACTGAACCGATACCAGCCGCTGATCACCAGTTCACAGGTCTTGTCAGGTGCCAACGGCGTGATGGTGGTCTTGGCCCGAAAGAACGCGATCACCGCCGTCACATCGACCGTCAAGCCGAGGGCGATCAACGCCAGCGCCACCGCTTTCTGTCCCGGTAGGTGAACTTCCCCGATAGGTCGCCAGCGATCGAGCCCCCAAGCGGCCGTCGCACACAG
>JBCBZW010000165.1 GCA_039815145.1 Pseudomonadota bacterium | reverse complement strand
TTTTGTTCCTAGGTGCGGCGCGAGGACGAGCGTGGCAGGCCCCACGGGAGGAGGAGCAACGTGCCTAGGGGCAAAAAGTACCCGCGAATTCTTCAACGAACTTGCGGGACACCACACTAAGGAGAGCTCCACCATGCGCTCGATTCTCAAATGTCTGCTCTGCATGTCGGTGCTGCTGCTGGTGAGTGCGTGCGAGAGCTTTCACCTCAAGCCGCCGCCGCTGACGGGGGAACCGTCCGATGCCGTTCGCGCCGAGGTGGCCGAGGACGGCGTGTCGGTGATCGCCCTGATCAACAACGTCGATCTCGCGCTGCTGCTCGAGCGCAAGGCGCGCCGGGAAGGGTTCCGTTTGCTGCGTCGGGAGCGTCTGCCCGGGCTCGGCGTGGTGATGCTGACCTTCGCCGTGCCCCCGGGCCTCGACGTGACCCAAGCCGCCGCGGAGCTGGAACGGCTGGAGCCCCACGCTACCGCCGATCGTGATCATCAGTATGGCCTCAGCACGGATGCGGGCACCCCGGCCGCTGTCATGGCGCAGCCCCTGGAGTTCGCCCACGCGATGATCCAGTGGCCGGCCCAGGGCTGTGCCAGCTTGCGGCGACTCGGCATGATCGACAGCGGCGTCGACCTCACGGCGCCGTCGCTCGCGGACCAGCGTATCGTCACGTCGTCCTTCGTCGGCGAGGTGGCGGCACACGGGCGGTCGCATGGTACCGCCGTGGCGCAGACGCTCATCGGCGACGGCCGCTTGCGCGAGGGGACCTTGCATGCGGCGGTGGTCTTCGATGAGGCGCGCCCGCAGGCGGGGCCTAGCGCGAGCACCTTGATACGTGCCTTGGACTGGCTGGTCCAGTCCCGGGTGGAACTGGTGAACGTCTCCCTGGCCGGGCCCTACAACCGGGCCCTGGATCGAGCCGTTCAGCGAGCGACCGACGTGGGCCTGCTGCTGGTGGCAGCGGTCGGCAACGAGGGACCGGACTCGCCGCCGCGCTACCCCGCCGCCTTTGCGGACGTGATCGCCGTGACCGCCGTGGACGCCGCCCTTCGCATCTACGACGGGGCCGTGATGGGCGCCCACGTCGACTTCGCCGCGCCCGGCGTCGACATCTACGTGCAGGCCGATGGGCGAGGGCGCTACGTGACGGGGACTTCCTTTGCGAGTCCCTTCGTCGTCTCCATCATCGCGAGTGATCCAAGCCTCAAGGACCTCTCCAGCGCCAGCCGTGTGCGCCAATCGCTCGCGGACAAGGCGCGTGACCTCGGTGCTCCCGGGCACGATGAAACCTTCGGCTTCGGCTTGCCAGCGCTTTCCGCCCAGTGCTCGGCCACGCGCTGATCACGATTCGAAGAATTTTTTTGAACCGCTTCTCAGGCTCCTTCGACCTAGGGACACGTGCGACGCATTAAGTGCACGAGTCAACGATCACCGAGCGAAACAACTAACCGCTGCTCGCTGGTCCTCAACATCGAACTGAAGGAGCCACATATCATGTCCCGCACCCTTACCCTCGCTGCCGTCATCGGCGCCATGTTCTCCGCTACCGCCGCCCCCGTGCTGGCCGACTCCGCCCCCGCCGTGGTGGTCACGGTCGAAAACGTCCAGCCCTCGCGCGGCACGTTCCTGACCCCGGTGTGGCTCGGTATCCACGACGGCACCTTCGACAGCTACGACGGCGGCCAGCCGGCCAACGTGCCCCTGGGTGGCAACGAAATCGAAGCCCTGGCCGAGGACGGCAATAACGGCCCGATCACCGCGACCTTCGAGCTGCTGCAGCCGACCGCTCCGCAGGTGAGTGGCCTCGCCGGTCCTGGCGGCCCCCTCGCGCCTGGCGATCGTTCCGCCACCTTCCTGCGCGTCGACCCCACCCAGGATCGTTACTTCAGCTACGCCTCGATGATCATCCCTAGCAACGACTTCTTCATCGCCAACGGCAACCCCCTCGCGCACCAGCTGTTCAACGACGCCGGTGAGTTCGTGGGCGAAGACTTCATCGTCGACGGCGGCGAGACCAACGACGCCGGCACGGAAGTGAACGATGAGATCGCCTCCAATGTCGCGTTCCTGGCCCAGGCCGCTGGCAACACCGGCGTGACCGAGAACCTCCCCGTCACCACGCCGGCCCCCGGCTTCGCCGCTCCCGGCACGCTCGCCTACCCCGACGGCGTGCTGAACTACCCGGTGTTCGGCAACGGTGACTTCAACGACGCCGACGATGCGATCGTGCGCGTGTCCTTCCGCTACCTCGACCTCGCCGCCAACCAGAACTTCGTGTCTGCGCTCTCGGCCGACAACGAAGTGGTTGCGGAAGAGATCGCCTCGCAAGGCACGGGCCGTGCCCGCGTCATCGCCACCGGCGGTGAGACGGTGCGCGTGATCGTGGGTACTCAGGACCTGACCGGCCCGATCACCATGGCCCACCTGCATCTGGCTCAGGCTGGTGTGAACGGCCCGGTCGTGGTGGACCTCGGCGCTGGCATCAACGGCAACACGGTCAACGCTCAGATCACCGAAGCTGACCTGGTCGACGTGCTGGCCGGTGCTGACCTAGAGACTCTGATCGGTGAGATGGCGGCGGGCAACGTCTACATCAACATCCACACCGACGCGAACCCGGCAGGTGAGATCCGCGGTCAGGTGACGCTGCGCTAAGAGAGCGCTGACCGGCGGGTGCTGATCTGCACCCGGGTGGAGAGGCCCATCCGCGACACCGGATGGGCCTTTCCTTTTTTGAGTCCTCGTCCTCGACGCGGGGAGGGACACGCCTCGCGGCGCGAGTGGGGGGCCGCGCCGAACGCTGACTCAAGCGGTGGACGTGTCCTTGACCAGGGCGCCGTCCTTCATGATCACCTTCAGGCGGTCGTGATCCTGGAGCACCGTGATGTCCTCGACCGGGTTGCCGTCCACCAGCAGCAGATCGGCGAGATAGCCCTCGCGGACCAGGCCCAGTTCATCCGGCTTGCCCATGATCTGCCCGCCGAGCTGAGTCGCCGAGACGATCGCCTCCATCGGCGTCATGCCGACGAGTTCCACGAAGTACTGCAGATCCCTGGCGTTGGTGCCGTGGGGCGTCCAGGCGAAGCCGTAGTCACCGCCCGGCAGGACGCGGATGCCGCGACGGTGCATCTCCCGCATGCCCTCGATGGCGTACTCCAGTTCGCGGGCGTAGATCTGCGCCAGCTCGCTGTCCGGCGAGATGCCAAACTCACCCGCGTGCGCCGAGGTGCGCACCAGCCAGGCGAGGCCGGGGCCGACGAAGAACTCGTCCTTGCGTTTCTCGAGCTCGTCCATGCACTCCTCATCCGCGTAGGAGGCGTGGTAGATGATCTGCACGCCGTACTTGAGGCATTGCTTGACCGAGTGGGCGGAGCGGGCGTGGGCGCAGGCGCGCAGGCCGTAAGGGGCGATCGAGGCCATGGCCATCTCCACCTCTTCGTCGCTCATCGGTGAGCACTGGGCGGGCACGGGCGTGATCTCTTCGCCGGAGAGATTGAGCTTGATCAGGTCCACGCCGTACTTGATGTACATGCGTACCACCTTACGCATGTCTTCGGGGCCGCAAACGCGCCAGCCGAAGGACAGCTCCTGCAGATCCACGTGCGGCGGCGAGGTGTCGCCGAGGCCACCGGCCACGGTGATCTCCTGGCCGTTCGCGAGGTAGCGCGGGCCCATGATGTGCCCCTCGTTGATGGCGTTGCGCAGGACGCAGTCGAAGCGCGGTCGGGCGGCCGCCGCGCCGACGCCCGAGGTGAAGCCCGCCATCAGGGTTTTCTTGGCCACGTTGATCGAGTGAATCAGATGCTCCTCTGGCGGCATCATGGTGATGTACTCGAGCGTGGGCTGGTCGTTCCAGGTCAGGTGCAGGTGCGCATCGCACAAGCCGGGCATGAGCGTGCGTCCGTGACCGTCGATCGTGTGGTCGGCCGCGGGCACGGCGCCATCGCCCACCTTGGTGATGCGATTGCCGCTCACCAGTACGTTGCCGCGTACCGGATCGCTGCCGCTGCCGTCGATGATGTTCACGTCCGTGAACAGGGTGGTCGGTGCTTGCATAGGTATTACCCCCCCAGGTAAGGCGCGTTAGGTGCGCCAGGCCGCAGGCTCGGGAAGGCGGTGGCCTCCCCGAGCGTTCCGTTTAGCCGTAGAAGGCCCGAATAGCGGTCATCACTTCCGTCGGTTTCTCGTTCAGGGTCCAGTGGCCACAGCCCTCGAGCACCATCACGCGGGCGCTCGGCAAGGCGCTGCCGAGGGCCTCGACGTTGGCTGGCGGCGCCACCTTGTCCTCATCGCCGGTGATCAGCAGGCAAGGGCAGGTGATGGCGCTCGCGTCCGCGGCTTGGGCCCGGGACAGCGCTTCGCAGCTCAGGGCGTAGCCCTCTGGATCTTGCCGGATCACCATCTCGCGGACGAATCCTTGAATGTCTGGCAGGTCCGCCTTGGTGGCAGCGGAGAGGGCCACGTCGGCGATGGTGTCGGCGATGCCCGTCATGCCCTCGCGGCGGGCGAGGCCGGCCCTGTCCATGAGCGCGCCGCGCGCCGGTTCGGGCGGTTGCGCCAGGGGACCGAGCAACACCAAGTCCTGCACCCGCTCCGGTGCCATCACCGTGAGGTGCTGGCATACGATGGTGCCCATGGAATGGCCCATCACGCGGGCCTTCTCCACCCCCAGGGCGTCGAGCACGGCCAGCATGTCGCTCGCCAGGCTCTCGATCGAGAGCGAGGGATCGTTGGCCGAGCGAGCAGCGCTCGGCAGGTCGGGCACGATGAGTCGGTAGCCGTCGCCGAGGCCGTTGACCACCGCGCGCCAGAAGTTCGATGAGCCGCCGAGGCCGTGGACGCAGAGCACGGGCGTGCCCTCCCCGAAGTCGTCGACGGCGACCGCGCGGCCGTTGATCTGCAGCAGATGACCCACGTTGAATCCTCCAGATGAGTGTGACGTGTGAGAGTGAATGAAAAAGTTAGCTCGAGGCGGGAAGCCGCTAGACGATGCGGTTTTCCAAGGTGCCGATGTCGCTGATGGAGACCTTCACCACGTCTCCCGTGCTCAGGAAACGCGGCGGGTCGAAGCCGATCCCGACGCCGGCGGGTGTGCCCGTGGCGATGATGTCGCCGGGCTCCAAGGTCATGCTTGCGGAGACCGTGGCGATGATCGACGGGATGTCGAAAATCAGGTGTTCCGTGCTGGCGTGCTGGCGACGCTCACCGTTGACCCAGCAGCTCACCTGCAGATTCTCCGGCGCTACCTGATCGGCGGAGACAATCCACGGGCCGATCGGGCAGAAGCCGTCGATGGACTTACCGAGCAGCCACTGGCGATGCTTGGCCTGCAGGTCTCGTGCGGTCACGTCGTTGATCACGGTGTAGCCCCAGACGTGGGCGTAGGCGTCCTCGGCTTCGATGTGGCGGCCGGACTTGCCGATCACCACGCCGAGTTCCGCTTCGTAGTCCACCTCGGAGGTGATCTGCCAGGGCACGGGCACATCGTCGTGGGCCCCTGTGAGGCTGCACGCCGCCTTGCTGAAGATGATCACGGCGCTGGGCACGCTGTCGCCGCCGGGCGCGGCGGAGGAGTCGTAGCCGCTGCGGGTGAATTCCTCGGCGTGGGCCCGATAGTTCTTGCCCACGCAGATGACGTTCTTGCTGGGCCGGCGAACCGGGGGCAGGAAGCGCACCTGGGAGAAGGGCACCGGCGTGCCCGCCTGGGCCAGGGCCTTCGTATCGAGCTCGCCCGCGATCAGCGCCACGGCCAGGTCAGGACCGTTCGGCGATGACTCTCGCTCGAGCAGGGTCAGCGTCTGCGCCTCCGGATCGGCATCTGCGATCCAGCAACTCCCATCGAACTCAACCCTCGCCAGTCGCACGTCCTTGCCTCCTTCGGGCCCACGGCTTGGGCCGCGGCAGAATTGCGCGTGCTGCATTGCATGGCGCACAATATCCATATCAATACGGCCTTGAGCCTAAAATGATCTGGTATTGATTGCAACCAATAGCAGTGCCGCGTCTCAGGCAATCTGGTACGGTCCAGAGCCTGCAGGCACTTTCGATCGCCGAGGAGGTAGGCGCAGGGTGGTAGCGAAACTCAACGTGCGCGAGACGTCGCAGCGCAAGGCCGAAGAAATCGTCGCGTTCGTGCGCGCCCGCATCGACGAGGGCGAGTGGTTACCGGGCAGTCGCATCCCCACCGAGAAGGCGCTCATCGAGCAGTTCTCGGCGGCGCGCAATACGGTGCGAAAGGCCTTGGCCTCGCTCGAGTCCTCAGGCGTCATCGAGCGCCACGTCGGTCGCGGCACCTTCGTGCGCGCCGCGTCCGAGCCATTGCCGGTAGCGGTGGGCCCGCGGGTCGACCTGGCCGATGTCAGCCCCGCCGAGGTCAACGAGATTCGCGTCGTCCTGGAGCCGTCGGTGGCGGAGCTGGTGGTGGCCCGGGCGACCCAATCGGAGATCGCTCATGCGCGGGAATGCTACGAGAAAACCCTGGAATCCAGCAGCCTCGAGGAATACGAGCATTGGGACGCGGAACTCCATGCGGTGATCATTCGAGCCGCCCGTAACAGCGTGTTGGGGCGTATCTACGGAGTTATCAACGACGTTCGTCAGCAGCCTGAATGGCATGAGATCAAGCGCCGCTCCCTCACCGACGGCAGGCGCGAGCTCTACAACCAGCATCACCTGGCGATCGTCACAGCCCTGAGCCAGCGCGACGCCCAGGCCCTGCGCCGCGCCCTGCGCGAACACCTGCTCGCCGTGAGCAGCAACATGCTGCACCCCGCTCTCTAGCGTTTAGAAGCGGGGCGCTCGCTCCCGCACCGCCTTCCCCGAAGCACTCCCCAAGGCCCCGACTGCGATGCGCTCAGGCGGGTGCCGCCTCGCGCCTATGGGCCTTGCTAGCTTGCGCGCTCACGGGCGAGGCCCCTTGTCGCGATGCAGCGCAAACGATTGTTGACAGGTCGCCGTTCTCGTCATTAGGCTGCACCAATTCCAGATCAAACCTTAATTGATATGGAATTGGTTCTAAAGACATTGAGGGCGGCGACCGGGGGCGGTCGATGCTCAGCGAACTCCAGGGGTGGGAAGCGATGGCAAGACGGACCTTAACGCGCAGCGTGGGAGCGGGCGCCAGCCTGAGTACAGCAATGGTGGCGGCGGCAGGAGGCGTGCTGTTCGTCGCGCCGCAGGCCAACGCCGAGATCGAGGAGGTCACCGTCACGGCGGAACGTCGCGAAGAGTCGGTGCAGGAGGTGCCCGTGGCCGTCACGGCGTTCTCCGCCGAAGCGGTGGAGCGCCTGCAGATCGACGACTTCGAAGATCTCTCGTTGCAGATCCCAAATTTCAGCGTCAACACCTTCTCTAAAACGCGTATCAACCCGGCCCTGCGCGGCGGGTCTTCATCGCTGGTCTCGGCCGGCGCGGAGCAGGCGGTGGGGCTCTTCATCGATGACGTCTACTACGGCGGTCCGGCGGACTTCGCCATCGAGCTGTTCGACGTAGAGCGCATCGAAGTGCTTCGGGGCCCCCAGGGCACCCTGTTCGGTCGCAACACCACCGGCGGCCTGATCAACGTGGTGACGCAGGACCCGGGGGAGACGCTGGAAGGGCGCCTACAGGCGCAGCTCGGCAGCTTCGGGTTGAACCAGGTGGGTGCCTACGTTGCCTTCCCGATCGCCGATGATCTGGCGGGGTCCATCGCCTTCCAGTCGCGCCAACGCGATGGCACGTCGTTCAACTCCGTCACGGGCAACGACGTAGACAACGTCAACCGCTCGGCCATCCGAGCCAAGCTGCTCTGGACCCCTGCGGACGATCTCGAGTTCGAATTCGCCCTGTCGCGCAGCCGCGCGGACGAGACGGGCATCGCGCGTGATGCGGTATCGGCGGAGTCCTTCGTCGATCTCGACGTGCTCGCGGATCAGAACTTCATGATCGATGACGATCCGCGCACGGTGCAGCAGTTCAGCGACGGCCGCTACGTCAGCGAGCAGTGGGTAGGCAGCTTGCACGTGACCAAGGAATTCGATTCGCTGACCTTCCAGTCGATCACCTCCTACCGCAGCTTCGATGCAGACCAGGAGCCGATCTCGCTCGGCGGCGTGCCGACGCCCGTCTTCGCCATTGCCGATGGGCGCGAGAACGAGGTGTTGACCCAGGAGTTCCGCGTGCTGTCGGATACCGGCGGACCCTTCAACTGGCAGGCGGGCACCTTCCTCCTGCGGGCCGACGAGACGCGCTTTTTGAACGTGATCACCCGTTGGGACGAGTCCGTCGCCGGTGGCGCTTTCTCCGCGATCTTCGGCTGCCCGGATCAGACCCTGGAGGACTTCGAGGCCTTCATCGTCACTCCGGCGTGCATCACCAACTTCCCGGAGCTGTTCGACGAGAATCCCTTCTCCATCCGCGAGAACGTGGTGACCACCAGCTACTCCTTCTACGCGGATGGCGGCTATCGCTTCTCCGACCAGGTGCAGTTCACCGGCGGTGTGCGCTACACGCGGGACAACAAGGAACTCAACGGCGAGACCATGGGCGAGTTCGACTGGTTCTGGAACCCCACGCCCGGTCGCGTCGTGAACGATGCCGAGGACTCGTGGGATGCCGTGACCTGGCGTGCCGTCCTCGATTACACGCCGACGGAGGATCTGCTGTTCTACGCATCGGCCGCCACCGGGTTCCGCAGCGGTGCCTTCGACATGGCGCAGAGCGATCCGGCCCTGGTGGACCTCGCCGTCGCGCCGGAGGACGTGATCAGCTACGAGATCGGCGCCAAGACGCGCCTGTTCGGCAACCGTGTGCAGCTGAACGTCGCCCTGTTCGACGCCACCTATGAGAACCTGCAGTTCTTCGTCAACGCCGTGGGCTCGGGTGGCGTCGCCACCACCACCAACGCCGGTGAGGCCAACGTGCAAGGCGTCGAAGCCGACCTGATCTGGGCGATGACCGACGAGCTAACGGCCACCGTGGGCTTCAGCGCGCAGGACGGCACCTCCAAGGACATCCCGCCGGAGGCGGAGATTCCCGAGGGCACGCCGCCCCAGGGCACGATTCCCCTGTCCTACACGATCGCCCTGGACTACCGCCGCGACACGCCGCGAGGATCCTTCTACGCCCATGCCGACATGCTCCATCGCGACGAGTACTCGCTGGAGTTCATCGACAACAGCATTCCCCAGTTCCGCGCTGGGGTGGACGCTCGTGTGAACGCGAACATCGGCTACCAATCGAACAAGGGCTGGGCGGTGGAGCTGTGGGCCACCAACCTCACCAACGAGAACATCGTGATCTACGGCCAGGACTTCTGGTTCAGCCTCTACGGGCCATCGCTCAACGACAACCCGGAGTTGTTCAACGCATCCTTCGGCCCGCGCTACGCGGAACCGCGCCTGTGGGGCGTGTCAGCGTCCTACAGTTTCGGGGGCAACTGATCGCGGCGTGGGGTGCCTAGTGTCGGGCTGACACCGTAGGAGGTAATGACAAGGCGAAACGCTTGGCATAGGGTGAGGGCCCACTGCGCTGGTTGGCAGCGCCCAGTCACCGCGAACAGACCCCAGCGTGAGCGATCAGCCCGACCCGTCCCCACAACAGCGCTACGCCTTAGCGCTTCCCTTGCTCGGCGCCCTGGCGGTGCTGGTGGTGTTCGCAACGGCCCTGGCCTGGCAGCTGGGGCTGTTCTCAGTGCAGCGCGATTGGGTGATCGCCGGCGGGCAGGAGGGCGGCACCTACCAACTCCTCGCCGAGCAGCTCG
>JBCBZW010000164.1 GCA_039815145.1 Pseudomonadota bacterium | reverse complement strand
GCGCCAGGACATCATGCGGCATCTCGCGAACGAACCGGTGACCGCCCGCGGCCCGTCCCTCGCCTATCGCTTCGCCAAGTTCCTGCGGCGCAACGCCCTGGCCAGCGCGTTCGCCGGCATCGCAACGGTGGCGCTCGTGGCCGTCGCAGGGGTCAGCAGCCTCGCGGCCGTGAACGCCAACGCGCAGAACGCGCGCATCGCCGCCGAGCGCGATCGCGCCAACGAAGTACAGGCCTTCCTGGTGGACGTGTTTTCCCTCGCCACCCCGGAAGCATCCGGGGGCGCCACGGTGACGGCGCAGGAACTGCTCGCGCGAGGCGCCGAACGCGTGCGGGTGGAGCTCGATGGACAACCGGCCATGCAAGCCCAGCTGGAGCGCGCCATCGGCCAGGCCTTCACGAGCCTCTCGCTCTACCCCCAGGCCCAAGCCTCACTGGAACGCGCCCGCGAGCACCTGACGACTGTCGATCAGGCGGATCCTGCGGTGCTCGGCGGCACGCTCTACGATCTCGCCACGGTGCTGGAGCGTCAGGGTCAGTACGCGGAGGCACTGAGCCTCGCCAACGAGGTCAGCGCGACGTACGCAAGCCACGCCGAGCCGGTGGCACTGGCCCAGAGCGATCAGCTGCGCGCCCGCATCCTCCACCGCCAGGGCGACTTGGCCCAGGCACGACCGCTGTACGACCGCGCCCTGACCCGCGCCCGGGCGCACGGCGCGACGGAGCCGGCATTCCTCACCGACGCGATCATCAATTTCGCCAGCTTCGCCCTCGCGGACGGCGATGCGAACACCGCGATCACCTTGAGCGAAGAGGGACTTGGACGCTTGGTGAAGCGCCACGGTGACAACGACATTCGCCTCGCCGAACCACTCCACAACCTCGCCAATGCCCTCGCCAGCGTGCAGCGCTGGGACGAGGCGGCGACTGAGTACCGCCGCGCCCTCGCTATCACCGATCAGCACCTGGCCCCCGAGCATCAGACGAACGCCTTCCTGTGGAACGGCCTCGCCCGCGCCGAACAACGCCTCGGAGACGTGGACGACGCTCGGCGCAGCTTCGAGCGCGCCCTCGCCATCCTGCGCGCGAACTTCGGCGAGACCCATCCGGACATCGGCATCGGCCTGGCCAACCTGGGACGCCTGGAGATGGACGCGGGCGAGGCCGAAGCGGCCGAGCGAGCCTTCACCGAGGCACTCGCGATTCTGGATGAGACCCTGCCGGGGCATTGGATCGGTCACGACGTGCGCCGGCGCCTCGGCGCCTGCCATTCGTTGGCCGAGCGCTACGCCGAGGCGGAATCCCTGCTACTCACGGCTTACGACGGCCTAACAACTTCCCTCGGCGAGACCCATAAGGCGACACGAGAAGCGCGCGAGGCTCTCGTCACCTTGTACGGGCGTTGGGAACGGCCCACGTTGGCTGCGCGCTACGCTGTGCAAGCCTCGCCCTAAGAGGTCTGCTGCTCCTCGGCGAGCCACTCGCGGGCCTGCATCAGCCACCCCTTGGCGGTGACATCGTCGGGGTTCATCGCCACGGACGCCTCGAGGGCGGCCACGGCGTTAGCATTGTCTTCCAACCCGAGGTAGCACAGGCCGATGTGGTAGCTGGCGAGGGCGGTCGCCCCGAACTGTCGCTGCGACAGCTCAAAGCACTGCAGGGCATCGTCGTAGAGTTCCATCTCCTGCAGCACGCAGCCGATGCTCACGAGCGTGTCCGGCGTCTCGGGCACCTGGTAGACCTGGCTGGCGGCGTGGCGGGCGCCGTCGGCGAGATCCTTCCAGACGCTGGCGTCCACCTCGCGTACCTTGCTCAGGATCAGCTCGAGGTGCTGGTTGAAGAGGTCAGGGTCCCAGCGCAGCAGGTTCATGTGGGCGACCAACACCTCCAGGGTGCAATCGCCCGGCGAGTCCGCCAGGTGGGCGGAGATGCGGAAGAGATCACCCGGGCTGAACCCGTTGAGGTGCGATTCCGCGGCGAGCCTCGTTCGCGGCAGGGCGGCGAGTTGGTTGCCGAGGAGGAAGGCGGAGGTCGCGAGCCCTTGCTGGGTTCGCTGATGGTAGGCGTCGCCGCCGCGCACGCGGCAGTACTCGCCGAGGGCCTCGAAGTTCACCATGATCGAGTGCGCTTCATTGTGGAAGGCGAGTTCGGGCTCGTAGGCGGCGAACAGCTCCGCGTGGGCGGCGTAGGCCTTGTCGCTGCTGATCAGGAGCAGCTCGCGATCGGCCAGGACGGCGAGCTTGTCGAACACCTCCATCGCCGCGATCGGCAGGCAGAAGTAGCCCTCGCGCTCGTCGTCGAGGTAGCGCTGAACCACCGCATCCTTGGCCTCGTCGCCGTAGTACGGCAGCGTCGCGCGCTGATAGCTAATAGGGCTGTTAATGTCGTCGAGGGTGACGGCGTAGTTCTCGGGATAGTCCGCTTCGAAGGTAGGCGATGGCGGCACCCGGCCTTCCTCGAGCACGCCGTTCTCCACGCGGAAGACGTCCGTGGGGATCGAGTCGAACACGTAGTTGGCCAAGGCGATCATCGGCGCTCGGGGTCCGTCGCCGGCGGTACCGAGGCTGGACAGCGGCGTGCCGGCCAGCTCCAGGGTCGGGTCCGTGTCCGTGAGCAGGTCGAGGGCGGCGAAGTCGACCAGGCCGCCTTCGAGGTGCGGCTCCCAGGCCGGATGGTGGCTCCAGAAATCGAGATTGCGTTGGGCCACATCGGTGAGCACGTAGGTGAAGCGCAGCCGCGGCTCGTCGACGAGCGCGAGCAGATCCTTCATGCGCTGCACGAGATGAAACGCGAAGATGCCAGGCCCTGCGCCCACCTCCACGATCGGGAAGGTGAGGGGCGCATCGCCGGGCAGGCGCGCCGCCGTGTCCTGCATGTAGGCGAGGATCATCTGCGCGTAGGCGTTGGCGATGAACGCGTTGCTCGTTGCGTAGAAGGGCACCTTGCCCTGCCAGGCGGCGACGCCCTCGCGGCAGTAGAACGATTTCTGCCGCTGCCAGAGGTCGCTCTGCGAGAGACGTACGTGATCGGCGGCTGGGGAGGTGCTCATGGGGCGATAGCATCCAACGGGTGGCGAGAAGGCGCGCCGAGAATCGAGCGGGTCGGCACCAGGCGCGAACGGTGGCCGATCATAGCAAGGCGCTTTGGTTGGCGATGGCGTCGCACGTCACGGGTCGACGCTCGCAGCGGATGACGACTTGGCTTGGCCAGCGGCTTGCCTCAGGATGCGCTTCTTCGCCCATCGACCCTCGCCCAAGGTTGCCATGTCCCTTCCCGAGATCCTCGCCTCGCGCTACTCCTGCCGTGGCTTTCGCCCGGACGCCATCGCACCGGAGCTGCTGACGCAGATCTTCGATGAGGCGCAGCGCAGCCCGTCGAACTGCAACGTGCAACCGTGGCAGGTGCTGGTCGCCTCGGGCGGCGCCACCGAGCAACTCAAGGCCGCGTTGGTGAAGGAGGTGATGACCCGGCAGACGCCGAACCCGGACTTCAACTGGGCCGTGGCCTACCAGAACGAACATCGCGAGCGACAGTTCGGCGCCGCCAACGCCCTGTACGGCGCCCTCGGCATCGACCGCCAGGACAAGCTCGCTCGCCAGCAAGCGATGCTGCGCAACTGGCAGTTCTTCGATGCGCCCCACGTGGCCATCTTCACCATGGACACCTACCTCGACATCATGGGCGCCGTCGACGTGGGCATCTACGCACAAACCCTCAGCCTGCTCATGCACGAGCACGGCCTCGCCACCTGCATGCAGGGCGCCCTCGGCCAGTTCCCGGACCCGATCCGCGAGATGTTCGCCCTGCCGGAGGGTCGCGGGGTGCTGTTCGGCATGTCCTTCGGCTACGCGGACGAGGAGGCGCCCGCCAACCGTGCGCGCACGACGCGTGAGCCCCTGGCCAACAGCGTCGTCTTCCACGACTGACCCGCCGGCGACGCCTCGTGTCCACGCCCACCGACGCTCCGCGGCCAATCCGCGACGGCATCCTCGATTGCCTGCCGCTGTTCGTGCCCGTGCTGCCCTTCGCCTTCGTGTTTGGGGTGGTGGTCGTCGAATCCGGCGTGGGCCACTGGCTGGGCTGGTCAACGTCACCGATCATCTTCGGGGGCGCGGCGCAGCTCACGCTCCTGAGCCTGATCGGCGAGGGCGCATCGCTGGCCGCGGCGGTGACGGCAGCGCTCATCGTCGGCGCCCGACACCTGCTCTACTCCGTGGCGCTGGCGCCGAGGTTTCGGGAGCAGCCGACCTGGTTTCGATGGCTCGGCCCCTACGTGCTGGTGGACCAGGTGTTCGCCCTCAGCACCCTGCGCGATGACATCGATCCGGCCACCTTCCGCGCCTATTACCTCGCCAATGGCTTCAGCTTCTGGACCCTGTGGGCCGTCGCCACCGCCCTCGGCATCTACGTGGGGCCCCTGCTGCCCGAGGCCCTCGACCTCTCCTTCGCCGCGCCGGTGCTGTTTACGAGCTTGCTGGTGATGGCCATCGATCGCTGGGAGAAGATCGCCGTGGCGGCCGTGGCAGGCGCCGTCACCCTGTTCGCGAGCGAATTCCCGAACCGCACGGGGCTCCTGCTGGGGGCCGCGGTCGGCATCGCCCTGGGGCTCTTCCTCGAACTGCGCAGGCGTCGCGCATGAAGGTGTTGTTGGCCATCGTGATCACCGGCGCGGGCACCTACTGGATGCGCGCCCTGTTCATCCTGCTGCTCGCCAAGCGAGAGTTTCCAGCGGTAGCGCGACGCGTGCTGGAGTACGTGGCGCCCGCGGTGATGGCGGCGCTGGTGGTCTCGATGCTGGTGGGCGGCGAGGGCCTCGGTCAGCTGAACTGGCCGGCGGCCCTCGGGATGGTGACCGCCGTCGCCACCGCGGCGATCACGCGCAACCACGTGATCACCCTGATCGGCGCCATGGCGGTGTACTGGGGCCTGGGCGCGCTTGCGGCGTGAGGCGCCACGGAGCTTGCGCCCCGTGGCGATAGGCACGGCGCGCTAGAAGCTCTGTCTCACCCGCGGCAGGGTGACGACGGGCGAGAGGCTCCGGTTGGTGAGGAACTCCAGGCGCCTCTCCTCCGCCTCCGTTCGCTGCTTTGTGGCGAGGGCAAGCGCCTCGTCCAGGGGCATGCACGCGCGCCTGCGAATACGGCTGCCGCTGCCCCGCACCTTTCGGCACAGCATATAGGTGCCTTCGTCCTCACCCGCCCCCTTCTCGGTGGAACGTTGGAAACCAAGCTCGTACTGCTTCAGCGACGGAATCTTCTCCACCAACTCTTCCCACGTGTAGCCGGCAGCCTCCTCTTCCGTCTGCTCAGCGGCGGGCTCAGCACACCCCTGTTCGCCTTCGTTGTCCGCACAATCGGCGAGGCTCGCCGCCGGCGCCATCGCAAGGCCCAGCGCTAACAGTAGCGACCCAAATTGCTTCATCTCCATTGCTCTCCCCTTCTTCGCTCAGGATTGAAGTGACGATCGAGACCCTGCTTTCCCCTTGCCTGGCCTCGTCCGTGGCACGTCCCCGTTATGAAACGCGGCGGAGGCTTAAGTCAAGGTGATGGGTATTTCCGTCGGCCCGACGATGACAGGCTGCGACGCGATTCACATCACGCAGGAATAACAAGCGGTTTGCGGAACCGCGATTCTCGATTTGCCGAACGCTACGGCGCGAGCGATGGGCGGGAGACGCTAGCGATGGGGCCTTGAGAGGCCCCAGCTAACTGAATCTATAGCTACCGGGAGTGGCGGCGGCGAGGGGGTGAGGTCAGCGAGAGGCGGCGTTGGTGTTCTGCTCGGTCGTGGTCTCGCGCCAGCGCACCAGCACGGCGTCCACGTCGCCGCCCTGTTCGCCGATCATCGCGTCGAACTGGTTGCGGAAGGTGAGGCCTAAGTTGATACCGCTCACGATCATGTTGCGGATCAGCCAGCGGCCGTCGTCCTCGCGTCCCATGGAGTACTCGAGGGTGAAGTCCTTGCCGTTCGCGGCGGTGACGTCCATGGTCACCTGCGCCCGACCCTTCTTGCGGATCTTCGCCTCGCGCACCTCGATGGTCCTCGCCTCGAGGGAGATGAGCGAGTCGGCGTAGAGGTCTACCAAGGACTCCACGAACACGCCCCGGAAGCGCGCCCGCTGATCGTCGCTCAGCGCTTCCTTGTGCTTACCCACCACGCCGCTCACGATGCGGTCGAAGGCCACGTACTGCTCCAGGATCCCCGTGAGCTGATCGCGCAGGGGGGCGGGGTCATCCGCGTAGGTCGCGCGCTGCTCATCGAGAGCCTTGACCACGAGATCGGTGGCCTCGCGCACGGTGTCATCCGCAGGGTCCGCCACGGCGGTCAGCGACAGGCCGGTCAATGCGCCGAGGCACCAGAGCGCCGTGAGCCAACCGGTGCGTGAGGGGGTGTTCGTTTGCATCATCACATCCTCGTGTGCAAGCGATTAACGATAGAACTTGATCAGCAGGGCCGGCAGCACCACCAGGTTGGCCACCAGCGCCAGCACCATGGCGAGCGCCGTGAGCACGCCGAAGTAGATCGTCGGCACGAAGCTCGACAGGGCCAGCACCGAGAACCCCACCACCACGGTGATGGAGGTGAAGTAGAGCGCGTTGCCGATGCTCGCGTGGCTGTTGCGCACGGCCGTCACCGTGTCGTGGCCGAGGGCGCGCTCCTCCTTGAAGCGATGCAGGTAGTGGATGGCGTCGTCGACGCCGATACCCACGATGATCGCCGCGGTGGTGATGGTCATGATATCCAACGGGATGCCGACCCACCCCATCACCGCGAGCACGCTCTCGGCCGCCAGCGCCGTCGGCAAGATGCCCAGGATCGCCAGCCGTATCGAGCGCAACAGCACCGCGAAGGTGAGCAGGATGGCCCCGAGCACGGCTAATAAGGTCGATTGCTGAGAACTGAACAGGCGCTTGAGCATGTCGTTGAAGAGCACGGCCATGCCCGTCACGTGCACCTGCTCACGCTCGAGACCAAGCTCCGTCACGGCGTAGTTCTCGATGTCCGCGAAGAGCTCCTCCTGGGAGAACTTCGGCCCCGTCTCGTGGATCCGTGCCGACAAGCGCAGCTCACCGGTGGCGGGCGAGGCGTAGGGGCGGATCAGGGACGCCTTGATCTCCTCTGGCACCAGGGCCAGCACGGCGGTGATCTGCAGGTAGTCCAGGGGCTTGTTGTCGTTGAAGGCGCGGGCGATCTGCTCGAGGGTGGAGATCGAGATGACCTTGCCGACCTCCGCCCGCTCGCCGAGGTAGGACTCGAGGCGATCGAGCAATGCGACCCGCGACGGCGTAAACCAGTAGCGCTCGGGGAAGACGTCCGGCTCGTCGTCGTCGAAGGAGGCGAAATCGTCGTCCTCGTCTGTCTCCTCCGGCTCCCAGGGCGGGAATTCGAGCACCACCTCGAAGGGGATGGTGCCGCCGAGGTTCTCGTCGATGAACACCATGCCGTCGCGAATCTCGCTGCCGCTGCGGAAGTAGTCGACGAAGCGGTTGTTCACGCTCAGCTGCGTGATGCCGGCCCAGCCGGCCGCAGCCAGGGCCACGGACACCACCAGGATCGTCCACGGGCGCGACGTCGCGAGCTTAGAGAACGAGCCCGTGAGCAGTGCCGCCTGCGTTTGCGGCTTAGGCTTTTTGCTGTAGGGGACCATCACCAGGATGCCGGCGAAGAAGCTGTAGGTCACCACCAGCCCGACGCCGATGCCGAGCACCATGATGAAGCCGAACTCCGCCACGGGGCGGATGTCGCTCACCATCAAGGAGGCGAAGGCCACCGCGGTGGTGAGTGCCGTGTACAGGCACGGGGCGAGCTTCGACTTCATGGTCTCGTAGACGAGGGCGATGTGATCGTTCGAATAGCCGATGATGCACAGCTCGCGGTAGCGCGCGATGAGGTGGATCGTGAAGGAGATCGTCGTGATCGCGAGCAGTGGAATGAAGTTGGAGGAGACGGCCGTGGCCGGCTGCCCCAGCAATCCCAGGAGCCCCAGCATGATGAGCACGGTCACCGACACGGTACCGAGCGGAATCAGCACCCAGCGCCAACGGCCGAAGAAGGCGTAGAGGGCGCCGGCCATCAGCAGCACCACCGCGCCGCTCAGCAAGCGCATGTCGCGGCGAACGAAATCGATGATGTCCGCGCTCACCATGGGCACGCCACCCAAATACAAGCGCGCCGAGTCTTCGTACGCGGCGCGAATCGCGCGCACCTCGCTGAGCAACTTCGCGCGCTCGGCTTGATGAGCGGTCTTCAGTTCCCGGTAACGATCGGCGGCGGCCGCCTCCTCGATCAGGTCCACGCCTCCCTCGACCGCGCGCAGGACATCGAGCTCGCGCTTGGCCTCGCGCAGGGGCACGTTGTCCTTGAGTTCCACCTGCAGTGCGGTGGTGGTGCCATCCGCGGAGACCAGCAGGTCGCGGAACAGGGGGCTGCCCATCAGCTCGTCGCGGGCCATGCGCAGATCAGCGCCTTCGCGGATCGTGCCGTAGCCGTCGGCGAGCTCCGACAGGGCCACGGGCGGGCTGCGCAGGAGCGGCACGTCGAGGAACGAGGTCACCTGAAGTACGCCGGGCACGCTCTCCAGCTCGCCCTGCAAGGCCTTCAGCACCTGCACGTGCTGGTCGGAGAACAGCTCGCCTTGGTGTGGGGTGTAGGTGAGGAAGAGCGCCTCGCGCTGACCGAAGCGCTCGACGATCTCCTGAAAATAGGCGAGTTCCGGGTCGCCTTGGGCCACCAGCGTGTCCGAGGAGGCGTCGAAGCTAAAGCGACCGACGAAGGCGAGGGCCGCCACGCAAGCCAGCAGAATCGCTAGCTGGATGAGCCGTGCATTGCGCAGGCAACCGTGGTAGCAACCCTTGACCGTGCGACGCCACAGCGCCGCCAGGCCAGCGTTGACCGCGGCCTCAGTCAAGGAAAGGGTCCTCTTCAACTTCGCCATCATTGATCAGGTACTCACGGCGCTGCAGGTAGGCATCGCGCATGAAGAGGTATCGATCCCCACGCAGGAGAGCCTCCGCGCTCAAGAACTTCGCTCGGGTCTGCACGATATCCGTGCCCACCAGCGACCAGCGGACCGTATCGTCCTCGATGAATCTAACCGGGTAAACCAGCGTATCGACGATGCCGGCAAGCCCATCACGCAGGGTGGCGGGGCCGGCGAACGGCACAACCGTATAGTTTCCGGGGGGGACCCCCCACACGGCAAGGGTTTGCCCGAAATCTTCCTGGTGTGCCTCCAAGCCGGCGTCCGTGGCCACGTCGAACAGTCCGCCGATGCCGGCCGTCGAGTTCAGCAGGAACCGACCCGTATCCGCCAGGGCGAGCTTGGGCTTGCCCTGGAGCAGCTGGTTCACCGCGGTCCATGGGGTGCGCAGATTCAAGAAGAAATTCGACACACCGGTCTCGACCGGATTCGGTGTGATGAATTGATAGCCCCGAGCGAGGGGCTTCAGCAGGGCGCGATCAGCGCCGTCGTTGAAGGCCTGCACCTTGCGGTTCACGCCCTCCATGGGGTCCTGCGAGGCCTCGCCGCTACCGCCGCCCACGCTGGCACAACCGCCGAGCAGCAACAGCAAGCCGATTATCAGACCGCTTCCCAGGCGCTGTGCGCCGTAACCACCAGCAGGCTCGCTCGCTCCCTTGATCCCCATCGCTCCCTTTCCTCACTCAAGAGTTGGACTGCAGCCGCACTGTATGGGGGCGGCGATCCGCTTTCACCAGCACCAGGCTCCTAGCCATCTGGCTAGGTCGCCCCAGGGCGACAGTC
>JBCBZW010000163.1 GCA_039815145.1 Pseudomonadota bacterium | reverse complement strand
CCTCGTCGGCGACGCTCAGGGCGGGTAACAAGAGGACCAGAAACGCAGCGCGAAACGCAGACATACGAGGCTCCAATGCGGGTGAAGACGGGCAAGGATAGTGTGTGACCGGGCGAGGTGCATCGCTCGCGCCGTTCGATGGGCTCGGCGCCCCCAACACGCGCTACAGTTTTTGCGTCGTGAGCGGGGCGGGCGTAGTCCGCTTGGACTTTGACGGTACGGACTCACGTATCGCGAGATCAGGAGTCGTCCGGCGTGGACGGTCCATCGGTCACGCTGCCAGGGATGATGCCCGACACCCGGATTTCGTCGCCTTCGCAGACCGTTGTTGCGCACAACACTGCGGCGCGAGGCCTGGCGAGCACGCTCGGGCGCATCGAAACGCGTGCGGCCCGCCATCGCCAGCCATCCCCCGCGACCGCCTTCCAGGCGCCCTCGCAGCACGGTCTACGCACGTAAGCCACGGAAATCCTGGGGCCGCTGGGGAACGACGGTGGGCGAGGCTGAGCGGTCGTTCCGACCCTGCTGAGCGGCTTGCGGCAAACCCTTACAGCGCAGTGACGCACCGCGACGAATTGCTGTTGTGGGACTACAGACCGCTCTCTATAATGCCGTCGCCTCGGTAGGGGTCTGGAGCCATTTCGCTCCGCCTTCGTACCGGAACGGCTGCGATGATGCGATAAAAATGACGCTTCCTGCGGCAGACGAGCCCAATTCGGTTTCGCGCGACGCGTCCCGTACGGCTTGCCGTCGGTTCCCGCGCCAGGGAGGCGCCTCGCAGCCAACAGTTCTCAGCAGCACGCCGTGAGAGACATCCTCGCCATCCTGCTGATCCAGAGCGCCCTCGGCTGTGCGCTCGCCGCCATCGTCTGGCTGACGGTGGGTGGCGACGCTGCCGCCGCTGCGCTGCTCGGAACGGGGATCTGCGTGCTTTCCCACGGCTTTTTGGCCGCGAGGCTGCTGCTGAGCCCAGACGCGCGACTCCTGCGAGCGCTGTGGCTGGGCGAGATCGGAAAAATCGCGTTGACGGTGGTCCTCTTCGGAGGCGTGCTGGCAACGCTGCAGCCACCGCCGCTGTGGCTGCTACTTGGGTACATCGTGGCACAGCTCGGCACCTTTTCGGGCCTGCTGCTGCCGTCGGACAAACGAGGGGCATGAGCGACAACATGGCCGAAGAGACGCACGGTGCGACGGAGGCTGCCGCCCACGGCGGTGAACATGCTGGCGAAGCCGGCAAAACCGTCAACGAGTACATCACCCATCACTTGCAGAACCTCACCGTCTGCACGGATGAGACCGGCATCGTTTGGAATCACTGCTCGGGCAATTTCTGGGCCCTGAACGTCGATTCCATGTTCTTCGCCGTCCTCCTCGGCGGCCTGTTCTGCTTCCTCTTCGGACGCGTGGCCAAAAGCGCCACCACGGGCGTGCCGGGCCGCTTCCAGGCCTTCGTGGAGATTCTTGTCGAGTTCGTCGAGGGCTCGGTGAAGGACATCTACCACGGCGACAGCAAACTGGTCGCGCCCCTGGCCATGACCATCTTCGTCTGGGTGTTCCTCATGAACACCATGGACCTGATTCCCGTCGACTGGCTGCCGTGGGTCGCCCACGGCATGGGCATCGAATACCTGAAGGTGGTGCCGACCGCCGACCTCAACGTCACTTTCTCGCTCTCGATCAGCGTGTTCCTACTGAGCATCTGGTTCGCCGTGCGTAAGAAGGGCGTCATGGGGTGGGTGAAGAGCTTCACCATGCACCCGTTCAATCATCCGGCTGCCATTCCCTTCAATATGGCGCTGGAAGTGCCCGCCATGCTGGCCAAGCCGCTCTCGCACTCGCTGCGTCTGTTCGGCAACCTCTTCGCCGGCGAGCTGATCTTCATTCTGATCGGCCTGCTCGGCTTCTGGCAGGTGCTCGGCCCCCACTTCGCGTGGGCCGTCTTCCACATCCTTGTGATCGTGCTGCAGGCCTTCATCTTCATGATGTTGACCATCGTGTACCTGAGCTTGGCAGAGGCAGACGACCACTAGCCTCTTTAATTTCGCGCGCCCCTGCGAGGGGGCTCGCATCGACCGTATAACTTGATCTGATCCTAGTAGGAGAACTTCGATGGAAACCGTACTCGGCTTCACCGCACTCGCCGTTGCAATCGTGATCGGTCTTGGCGCCCTGGGCGTCGGCCTCGGCATGGGTCTTCTCGGTGGCCGCTTCCTCGAGAGCGCTGCGCGCCAGCCCGAGCTGATGCCGATGCTGCGCACCAACCTGTTCGTGATCGTGGCCCTGCTCGACGCCGTAGCAATTATCGGTGTGGCCATCGGCCTGATCATGCTGTTCGCCAACCCGCTGGTGGCCGTGCTTCAGGGCTAAGCCCGCGGCACTTTTGGCCGGGGCGAGCGCGCTTCAGGGCTGCAGGATCCGAGAGGGCCTGCGCCTGACCCGTGAGGGTCGAGGGCATCGCTCCGGAGGGAGCCGCGACTGAGGTCTCAGCGATCTCGCCGTCGCGTCCTTCGGGTCATTCCGCAGTGGAGAACACAACGTGGATTTCAACAGCACCCTAATCGGTCAGACCATCGCGATGATCATCTTCGTGTGGTTCTGCACGAAGTACATCTGGCCACCGCTCATCGATGCCATCGAGGCCCGTCGCAAGACCATCGCCGACGGTCTGGCAGCGGCCGAACAGGGGCAGAAGGATCTGGAAGCCGCCAGCGCCACCGCCGGCGGCGTCGAGCGTGATGCGCGCGACAAAGCCTCCAAGATCATCTCCGAGGCCGAATCTCGCTACAACGAGATCATGGAACAGGCGCGCACGGACGCCCGCGGCGAACGCGAGCGCCAGCTGGCCGCTGCCCAGGACGAAATCCTGCAGGAGCGCAACCGGGCTCGCGACGAGCTGCGTGCCGAAGTGGCGGGCCTCGCCCTGACCAGCGCCGAGCAGATCGTGCGCCGCGAGATCGACGCGGCGGCACACAAGGACCTGCTCGACGAGCTGGTCGCGAAGATCTAGCCCATGGCAGATCACGCCACCATCGCTCGCCCCTACGCCCGTGCCGCCTTCGATGTGGCCCACGGTGCCGGTCAGCTCGGCGCTTGGGCCGATGTGCTCAACATCGCCGCCGCGGCGGTCGCCGATCCGACCGTACAGGCGCTGCTCGACGATCCGGCCCGCGACCCCGCGGCCCAGGCCGCGCTGCTGCTGGGCCTGTTCCCGGAAGCACCCGGTGCCGAGGCGAGCAACTTCCTGCGCCTGCTGGCGGACAACGAGCGCCTCGAAGCGCTGCCTGACGTCGCCACGCAGTTTGCGCAGATGAAGGCGGCTGCCGAGCACACGCTCGAGGTGGAGGTCGTCTCCGTCGAGCCGATCGACGAGCAGGCCCGCACCGCTCTGGCCAATGCCCTTCGCGCCCGCCTGGGTCGCGAGGTGCAGATCAACAACACGCTGGACCCCGAGATCATCGGCGGCGTGGTGGTGAAGGCCGGTGATCTGGTGATCGATGGCTCCGCCCGCGCGCGACTGGACCGCCTGGCCAGCACGCTGCGCGCATAGAACCGAATACACGAACGGAATTTGAAAAGAGGTCTGGACCATGTCGTTGAAGGCATCTGAGATCAGCGAGCTCATCAAGGAGCGCATCAAGAACTTCGACGCTGCTGCGGAAGCGCGCAACGTCGGCACCATCACGCTGCTCACGGACGGCATCGTGCGCATCCACGGCCTCGCCGACGTGCAGTACGGTGAGATGATCGAGTTCCCGGGCGACACCTTCGGTCTCGCACTCAATCTGGAGCAGGACTCGGTCGGTGCGGTGATCCTCGGTGACTACAAGCACCTCTCGGAAGGCGACACGGCCAAGACCACCGGGCGCATCCTCGAAGTGCCCGTCGGCAAGGGCCTGCTCGGCCGCGTAGTCGATGCCCTGGGGCGTCCCATCGACGGCAAGGGTGAGATCAGCTACGACGGTTATTCGCCGATCGAAAAGGTGGCGCCGGGCGTGATCGCACGCCAGTCGGTGGATCAGCCGGTGCAGACCGGCCTCAAGGCCATCGACGCCATGGTGCCCGTCGGCCGCGGACAGCGTGAGCTGATCATCGGCGACCGCCAGACCGGTAAGACCGCCGTCGCCGTCGACGCCATCATCAACCAGAAGGACTCAGGCATCTTCTGTATCTACGTCGCGGTGGGCCAGAAGGCCTCTTCCATCGCCGGCGTGGTGCGCAAGCTGGAAGAGCACGGCGCGATGGAGAACACCATCGTAGTCGCCGCTTCCGCCGCCGAATCCGCCGCCCTGCAGTACATCGCGCCCTACGCGGGCTGCACCATGGGTGAGTACTTCCGCGACCGCGGTGAAGATGCCCTGATCATCTACGACGATCTGTCCAAGCAGGCCGTCGCCTACCGTCAGGTCTCCCTGCTCCTGCGTCGTCCGCCCGGCCGTGAAGCCTACCCCGGTGACGTGTTCTACCTGCACTCGCGCCTCCTCGAGCGCGCTGCACGCGTGAACGCCGACTACGTGGAGAAGATCACCAACGGCGAGGTGAAGGGCAAGACCGGTTCGCTGACCGCCCTGCCGATCATCGAGACCCAGGCCGGCGACGTGTCCGCGTTCGTACCGACCAACGTGATCTCCATCACCGACGGTCAGATCTTCCTGGAGTCGGACCTCTTCAACTCCGGTATCCGCCCAGCCATCAACGCCGGCCTCTCCGTGTCGCGTGTGGGTGGTTCGGCGCAGACCAAGATCATCAAGAAGCTCGGCGGCGGTGTGCGTCTTGCCCTGGCCCAGTACCGCGAGCTGGCGGCCTTCTCGCAGTTCGCCTCGGACCTGGACGCGGCCACGCGCAAGCAGCTCGAACGCGGTAAGCGCGTCATGGAGCTGATGAAGCAGAAGCAGTACGCGCCCCTGAGCGTGGCCGAGATGGCTCTGTCCCTATTCGCCGTCAACGAGGGTTTCCTCGACGAAGTGCCGGTGGAGAAGGTGGTGGACTTCGAGGCGGCCATGCACGCCCACGCGCGCAGCAACGCCGGCGAGCTGCTGGACAAGATCAACAGCACGGGCAAGTACGACGACGACATCAAGGCCGGTATGAAGGCCGCCGTCGAAGCCTTTGTCAGCACGGGCGCCTACTAAGGTTCTCAGGCGAAGCGTACCGCTCGTAACGAGGTTGATCGATGCCAGCAGCTAAGGAAATCCGGACCAAGATCAAGAGTGTCAAGAACACTCAGAAGATCACCAAGGCCATGGAGATGGTGGCCGCCAGCAAGATGCGTAAGGCTCAGCAGCGCATGCAGGCGTCCGTACCTTACGCCGAGAAGATTCGCACGGTGATCGGTCACGTGGCCGAGGCCAACCCGGATCCGCGCCATCCGTTTCTGGTCGGCCACCCTGAGATCCAGAAGGTCGGCTACATCATCGTGTCCACCGACCGTGGTCTTTGCGGTGCCTTGAACGTCAACTCCTTCCGTACTGCGATGGAGGCGATCGAAAAGGACCGCGAGGCCGGGCGTGACGTGTCCGTCTGCCTCATCGGCACCAAGGGCATCACCTTCTTCCGCCGTCTCGGCATGGACATCATGTCGAGCACCTCGCAGCTAGGCGATTCGCCGAAGCTGAGCGACCTGATCGGCACCGTGAAGGTGATGCTGGACGCCTACGCGGAAGGCAAGCTCGATCAGCTGAAGCTGGTGCACGCCGAGTTCGTGAACACCATGAGCCAGAAGCCTATGGTGAAGCAGCTGCTGCCGATCGAAGCGGAAGACTCGGAAGATCTCCAGGACAACTGGGACTACATCTTCGAGCCGTCCGCCGAGGCCCTCCTCGACGGGCTGGTCATGCGCTACATCGAAGCGCAGGTGTATCGCGGGGCGGTGGAGAACGTGGCTTGCGAGATGGCCGCACGAATGGTCGCCATGAAGAGCGCATCGGAGAACGCGGGAACGCTGATCAACGATCTGCAGCTCATCTACAACAAGGCGCGCCAGGCGGCGATCACCCAGGAGATCTCGGAGATCGTGAGCGGCGCCGAGGCCGTCTAAGGCTGCGGGCGACGCAACGAACGCACGAATTCATTATCGAAATCATCAGCCGGCGCGGCCGGCGGAACTGACAAGACAGAGGCGAGAAGTATGAGCGTTGGCAAGACGGTGCAGATCATCGGGGCCGTGGTGGACGTGGAGTTCCCGCGCGATGCCGTGCCCAAGGTTTACGACGCCCTGCGCCTGGAAGAGCGCGGCCTGACCCTCGAGGTGCAGCAGCAGCTCGGCGACGGCATCGTGCGCTGCATCGCCATGGGCGCCAGTGACGGCCTTCAGCGCGGCATGGACGTGTCCAACACGGGCGCACCGATCTCCGTGCCCGTGGGTCTGAAGACCCTGGGCCGCATCATGGACGTGCTCGGCGATCCCATCGACGAGAAGGGTGACATCGGCGCCGAGGAAAGCCGGCCGATCCACCGCTCGCCCCCCGCCTACGAAGATCAGGCACCCGCTACCGAGATCCTGGAGACCGGCATCAAGGTCGTCGACCTGATCATGCCGATCGCCAAGGGCGGTAAGGTTGGCCTCTTCGGCGGCGCCGGCGTGGGCAAGACCGTGACGCTGATGGAGCTCATCAACAACATCGCCAAGGAGCACGGTGGTTACTCCGTGTTCGCCGGCGTGGGTGAGCGTACTCGTGAGGGTAACGACTTCTACCACGAGATGACCGACTCCAAGGTCATCGACAAGGTGGCCCTGGTCTACGGTCAGATGAACGAGCCCCCGGGCAACCGCCTGCGCGTGGCCCTGTCGGGCCTCACCATGGCCGAGTTCTTCCGCGACGAGGGCCGTGACGTCCTCATGTTCGTGGACAACATCTACCGCTACACGCTGGCCGGTACCGAGGTGTCCGCACTGCTGGGTCGTATGCCCTCTGCCGTGGGTTACCAGCCGACCCTGGCCGAGGAGATGGGTGTGCTCCAGGAGCGCATCACCTCCACCAAGACCGGCTCGATCACCTCCTTCCAGGCCGTGTACGTGCCTGCGGATGACTTGACCGACCCGTCGCCGGCCACCACCTTCGCGCACTTGGATGCCACCCTCGTGCTGTCCCGTCAGATCGCGGAGCTCGGCATCTACCCCGCCGTGGACCCGCTCGACTCCACCTCCCGCCAGCTCGACCCGCTGGTCATCGGCCAGGAGCACTACGACACGGCCCGCGCCGTGCAGGGCGTGCTCCAGCGCTACAAGGAGCTGCAGGACATCATCGCGATCCTCGGCATGGACGAGCTCTCCCCTGAGGACAAGCTCACCGTGAGCCGCGCGCGTAAGATCCAGCGCTTCCTGTCCCAGCCCTTCCACGTGGCCGAGCAGTTCACCGGCACGCCGGGTGAGTACGTGTCCCTGAAGGACACGATCCGCGGCTTCCAGTCCATCGTCGACGGCGACCATGACGACCTGCCCGAGCAGGCCTTCTACATGTGCGGCAAGATCGAGATGGCCGTGGAGAAGGCACGGGAGATGAGCTGAGCCTCGCGGCTTAGTTCTTCTACGAAGGAGCCTCAAGCATGAGCACGATTCAGGTCGACATCGTCAGCGCCGAGGGAGAGATCTTCTCCGGCGAAGCGGCCATGGTGTTCGCGTCCGCCCGTGAGGGCGACGTGGGTATCGCGCCCCGCCACGCCCCGCTGCTTACGGACCTGCGCCCGGGTGATGTCCGGGTGCAGTTGCCCGAGGGCGGCGAGGAGCTGCACTTTTACGTGTCCGGCGGATCGCTGGAGATCCAGCCGCATCTGATCACGGTGCTGGCCGACACGGTGGTGCGCGCGGCGGATCTGGATGAGGCGGAGGCCGAAGAGGCCATGCGCCGTGCCCAGGACGCGCTGAACGACCAGGCCGCCACCATCGATTGGGCACGCGCTCAAGCCGAGCTGGCTGAAGCCGCCGCCCGCCTGCGCGCGATCCGCCGCCTGCGCAAGCAGAGCTGACCTACGCCGATGCCGCGGCCCAGTGCCGCGGCGTGCCTTGCGAGGGCGCAATCCCGAGGCGCCCACTCCGAAACCGACGTCCGCACAGGTAGCCGTCACCATGAGCGATCGTCCCCGCAAGTCCCTCACCATGACTGTGCTGATGACGCCGGACATGGCCAACTTCGCCGGCAACGTGCACGGCGGCTCCCTGCTCAAGCTCCTCGACCAGGTGGCGTACGCCTGTGCCGCCCAGTACTGCAAGTCCTACGTCGTCACCGCCTCCCTCGACCACCTGGCCTTCAAGGCCCCGATCAAGGTGGGCGAGCTGGTCACCTTCCTGGCCCACGTGAACTACACCGGCAAGACCTCGATGGAGGTCGGCGTGAAGATCATGACCCAGGACCTGCACACGGATGAGCAGCGCCACGCGTGCAGCTGCTACTTCACCATGGTGGCCAAGGACGATCAGGGCCACTCCCGCCTAGTGCCCCAGCTAGAGCCGGAGAGCGATGTGGAGCGGGCCCTCTACGAGGCGGGACGGATGCGTCGGGAGATGCGTCGGGAGATGCTGGAGCGCAATCGCGCCCTGCACGTGGTGGTCGATCAGCCGCTCGACTGAGCCTCGCTCCTGCGGCTGGCTTCCCAGCCAATCCGCTGATTTGAAGGTATTTTTAGAAGCTAAGATATTCTAGAAATTATCTAATGATTTGGATGCGGAGCGGGTGCAGGCCGACTCACACCTAATTAACTAGCACGCTTTTTCTAGAATGACTTCCTTAAGGGTTGCGGGCGTTTCACGGCTTGGATTGAGCGCCGCGCAGTGCTCAGAGCCTGGTCATGCCCGCCCGCGCCCGGATCACCCAGGGATGCCTCGTCCGACACCGTCGCGCTCACGGTGCCATCCAATTAGAGGTCTTTTACTAGAAATTTATCCCGCTTATTTCGCTCTGTTTTCAAATGTTTTTTGCCGTGATGTGACGCCTTGAGCACTAGTCACTGGACCCACGGAAAAGAACTGGTCACGCTCGCCCCACCAGGCAGGCCCGCGCCC
Organism: Pseudomonadota bacterium; assembly: GCA_039815145.1. Classification (NCBI taxonomy): domain Bacteria; kingdom Pseudomonadati; phylum Pseudomonadota; species Pseudomonadota bacterium. Next base: position 832 of record JBCBZW010000163.1, on the reverse strand, counting down.
CGTGGGCGTATCGCCAAGGAGTCCATGTGAAGCTCGACATCGTCATCCTCGCCGCCGGTAAGGGCAGGCGAATGAACTCCGATCTGCCCAAGGTGCTGCAGCCCCTCGCCGGCCGCCCGCTGCTCGCCCACGTCATCTCCACCTGCCGTGAGCTCCCCGAAGCGAAGGTCCATGTGGTCTACGGTCACGGCGGAGAGGCCGTGCGCGCCGCCTTCCAAGACGACAGCACCCTCCAATGGCACCTCCAGGCAGAACAACTCGGCACGGGGCACGCGGTGGACTGCGCCATGGGCGCGCTTGGTGACGATGACTCCCTCGTGCTGGTGCTCTATGGCGACGTACCCCTGGTCACGGCCGCCACCCTGGAGCGCCTGATCGAGCAGACCGAACCCAAGGTCCCGGGCCATGCCACGCCCGCGGACCATGACTCCGCGTCGTCGCAATTTCCGGTCCGCACCGACGCCCTCGCCCTGCTGACGCTCCACGCGCCGGACCCCACGGGCTACGGCAGGATCGTGCGCGACGATGCTCACCAGGTGCAGCGAATCGTCGAGGAGAAGGATGCGGACGCGGCGCAACGTCGGATCCAGGAGGTCAACACGGGCGTGTTGGCCTGTCGCACGGGCCTGCTCCGGCGCTGGCTGAAGCACCTCGACAACGCCAACGCCCAGGGCGAGTACTACCTGACGGACGTCATCGAAATGGCCGTAGCGGACGGCATCCCCGTGAACGCGGAGATGGTCCACGACGAAGACGAAGTGCTGGGGATCAACGATCGCCTCCAGCTCGCGGCCGCAGAAACCGCCCTACGCCGGCGCACCGCCAACGCCCT
>JBCBZW010000162.1 GCA_039815145.1 Pseudomonadota bacterium | reverse complement strand
TGCTCGACGAGGAAGCGGGGCAGCACGGAGTGGGGGTACTGGACCTTGCCGGTGCGGGGGAGGTCGGGGTACTGCTTGCGCAGTTGCACGCGGTAGAAGGCGGGGATGGAGACGTTGAGGTCGGCTTCGTTCCTGGCGAGCAGGGCGAGGTCGCGCTTGGTGAGCTGGTAGTTGCGATCGTCCCACCCGCCGAGGCGCTTCAAGGCGGCGTAGTCGACGGCGCGGTCGGCGCCGCGGGTGGCGTCGATGTCTTGGGCAAACGAGAGGGCCGGCAGGAGCGCGAGCGCCGCCGCCAAGCACGAGGTGCGTAGGGTCATCACGAGGAGTTGTTCCTTCTCTGCTTGTCGTTCTAGTTGTTTGCAGGGCGAGGGGCGTCAGTGCGCCGAGCCCCGCGGCGAGCGATTGTCCCACAGTTTGGGCGCTTCGATCTGAGCAGCCTGTCACTGATCGCCCGCGTGGGCGAAGGACGCCGAGGGGCGACAGGGTATGGGCGTAATGGCAGTGGTGGGGCCGCGCGCGCCACTTTATGTGCATCGCTGAACGCCTATTGGTGAACAATTATGTTCGTTGATCGCGTGTGTAACTGGTGAGCGTACGGTTGGGTGAGCTGCCCGCGGCGGGCGCGCCGGGGGACGCTCGCAGCAGTTGCCGTCGCCGCCGCGGGTGGGAACAATTCGATCTGCGAAAGGTCAACTCGTTGAAATCACGCGCGTTGTTACGCGTTAGGCCATTGAGGCTGGAGGAATAATGAACGCAAGAAGCACGGACGGGAGTGGCTGGGGGTTCAGATGGTGGGCATCGTGGGTCGCGCTGGCCGCCCTATGTTGCGCGCCGTTGGTCGCCAGCGCGGATCGCGCCGATCGCAAGCGGGCCGAGATCGACTTGAATGAACGGCTGACCCTGGAGCGCTTGTTCGAGGAGAAGCCGGCTGCGAAGGGCCTGTTCGACAACGCGGCGGGTTATGCCGTGTTCGACGTGGTGAAGGTGTCCCTGGTGGTCACCGGGGGCGGTGGCCAGGGTGTTGCCGTGGACCGTTCCAGCGGCGAGCGCACCTACATGAACATGGGCACCGGCGGCCTCAACCTCGGCCTCGGGGGTAAGTCCTACAAGATCGTGTTCCTGTTCCAGACCGCCGACAAGTTCGCAAGCTTCATCGACAACGCTTGGAAGGGCGGCGTGTCGGCCGATGCGACGGCCGGACGAGCCGGCGGCGACGTCGGCGCTGACTTCCACAACGGCGTGGCCTACTACCAGCTCACCGATGCGGGGCTGATCCTGCAGGCGGACATCACGGGCACCAAGTACTGGCGCTCAGGGAAGTTGAACTAGCCCCAGTCCTCAAGCGCCGAGGGTGGCGCGGGCGGCGCGCAGGTGAGCGGTCATGACGCTGCGCGCCCAGTCCGCATCGCCCGCGGCGCAGGCCTGCACCATCTCCGTGTGGTGCTGGTTGCTGCGCATGATGTCCGCGTGGCTGTAGCGCTTCATGGTGCGCAGGATCATCGGCGTCTCCAGCAGCGAATGCAGAAGGTCGCGTAAGCGCGGGCTCTGCGCGGCGTCGATCAGCGTGTCGTGGAACTCGTGATTGGCGCGCAGTAGTTGGTCGTAGTCGAGCGCTTCGCCTTCCGCCAGCAGCGCGTCGATCTGGGCGACGCATCCGCGCAGCACCTCGAGGCGCTCCTCTGTCATGCGCTCGGCCGCACGCGCCGCGGCGTAGCCTTCCAGTAGCAGGCGCAGGTCGAAGATCTCGGCCACCTCGCTCGCCGACCATTCCGCCACGTAGGCGCCCCGATTGGGGATGTAGCGGACGAAGCGTTCCGCGTGCAGGCGGCGCAGGGCCTCACGCACGGGCGTGCGGCTTACCCCGGTGATCTCGGCGATCCGCTGCTCCGGCAGGTGCTCACCCGCCGCCAGCCGGCCACTCAAAATCTCCTCGCGGATGCGCTCGTAGGCTTTGTCGTTGGCTCTGCTCAATCCAACACCTCACCGTCCCATAGGCCAGATTGTATACAGGTGAAGCCCAAAATCAGGGTCTTCCGGGGGCCTGACCCCCCAAAATTACGCCATATCGTATACATGGGGTGCGATGCGACGGGTATATTTCGATGCATCGTTTTATCGCTGGTCCACCACGCGGGGCGTTGGAGGTGACGGGTGATATGGCTCATGGACCGATCGGGGGGAAGAGTATGAGTGTGAGGCGTTGTGTGCTGCCGGCGGTACTCGCAGGCGTAACGGGTACGGGATTGGGCGTGACGGCGATGCCTGCAGGCGCGCAGGGCATGGAGGAGGTCATCGTGACCGCCCGCCAACGCGAAGAGTCACTCTCGGACGTGCCCGCGGCCATCACCGCATTCACCGAGGCTGACATCAACAACGCCGGCATCAAACGCGCCGAGGACTTCATCGCCCTCACGCCCGGCGTGACCTTGGTGAACACCGCGGAAGTCGGCGATACGCAGGTCAGCATCCGCGGCATCAACGGCACGCGCGACGGTGAGGCCAGCTTTGCCTTCATCGTCGACGGCATCCTCTACACCAACCCGAGCTCCTTCAACCGCGAGTTTGCAGATCTGTCGCAGATCGAAGTGCTGAAGGGCCCCCAGGGCGCCCTCTACGGTCGCAACGCGGGTGCCGGCGCGATCATTGTGACCACCAACGAGCCGGGCAACGAGTTCGAAGCAGGCTTTAAAGCGAGCGGTGGCGAGTTCGGCCTGGTGACCGGCTCTGCCTTCGCCGGCGGCGCGATAAAGGAAGACAAGATCTTCGCCCGCATCTCGGCGGACTACCGTGACTTCGATGGCTTCTACTCCAATGACTTCACCGGCGATGACAGCTCCATCGACCGCTTCGAGAACTACAACTTCAACACCCGCCTGATCTTCACACCTACCGATCGCCTCAAGCTGGACACGAAGTTCCGCTACGGCGAAGTGGACGCGGGCGCCATCGTGTTCAACGCGAGCTTCTTCCTCGCCGGTCTCGGCGGCGGCGAGCAGGGCACCTTCGAACAGGACGTCAACGAGCACGAGTTCCGCTTCGTCAACAACGTGGACTCGCAGAACGAGCAGGACTCCACCGAGTTCTCCATGAAGCTCGACTACGAGGCCGACTGGGGCACCTTCACCGCCTGGGGCCTCTACAGCGACGTCGAGCAGTTCTTCTTCGCAGATGGCACCAGTGGCGACTTCGGTTTCTTCACGGGCATCAGCGGCATCGGCACCCCCGACGCCAACCTCACGGCGGCGGAGCAGGCCTGTATCGACAGCGCGCAGGCGCTGAATGCCTCCGGCTTCGCCCTCAACGCGCCGGCGATCTTCGACAACGGCTTCGGCGGCGTGGTCGGCCTGCCCGGTGCAGGCGGCGGTGCCACGGTGTTCGGCCCCTACTCGCCGACCAGCTGCGACGGCACGCAGTACCAGATCCGCAATCAGCAGGATCTGAGCTTCGAGGTCCGCTTCACCTCGAACGGCGACCAGGCCCTGCGCTGGCAAGCCGGTGCCTACTTCCTCGACCTCGAGCGCGAGGTGGGCGTGAACCTGGGCGTGGACGATGGCAGCGGCGCACCGCCGGCGGGGCTGATCATCCCCGGCAACACCGAGAGCCTGCTCTACGACCGCTTCGACACGCGCGTCTACGCCGCCTTCGGCAACATCGCCTACGACCTCAGCGACACGGTGGAGCTCGCCGTGGCTTTGCGCTACGACGTGGAGGATCGCGACGTCACCAACCTGGTGCCGGCCGATCTGCGCACCAGCTTCGTCGATCTGGACCCGACGGTGGCCCTGCCGTTCTCCGGGCCCTTCAACGGCGGCTCGCCGCTGAACCCGGCGCTGGTCCAGTACGGTCCGAACAACAACGTGATCGGCTTCAACTCGAGCGTGCCCGACCGCAACGAGACCTTCGAGCAGCTGCAGCCCAAGGTCAGCTTGACCTGGGACGCCGCGCCCGGCCTCACGCTCTACAGCTCCTGGGGCGTGGGCTTCAAGAGCGGTGGCTTCAACAACCAGGGCAGCGCGGACTTCATCGACATTTTCTTCAGTGATCTGTACATCGAGCCCTCCGGCGGTACGCCCCTGTCGATCAGCGACGTGTTCGAGAAGGAGGTCAATAACTCCTTCGAGGTGGGCTTCAAGGCCAACCCGACCGACCGCCTGAGCTTCGAGGGTGCGGCCTACTACACCAATGTCGACGACATGCAGTTCTTCGAGTTCTTCGTCGGCACCTTCGGGCTCCTGCGCGTGGTGACCAACATCGATGAGGTGGACATCTTCGGTGGTGAGTTCGCGGCTAACTTCGCCATCACCGACAACCTCACCCTGTACGGCGGCATCGGCATCGTCGAGGGCGAGATCAAGGAGAACGCGAACCGCCCGGCGACCGTCGGCAACGAGGTGCCCTACGCGCCGGAGCTGACCGCCAACGTGGGCCTGCAGCTGATCCAGCCCCTCGGCAACGGCATCTCCTTCTTCGGCCGCGTGGACTACAGCCACGTGGGGGACACCTATTTCCACACTCTCCAAGACGATGATGTTGTCCCGAATGTGTTTAGTGGTGTAGCTTTTGGGGGAGGGGTGTTCCCGCCGTCAGACCTGACCTTCGCTAAGCGCGATGCGTACGGCCTGGTAAACTTGAGGGCGGGACTACAGGGGGACACTTGGTCGGTCACCGGGTTCATCAATAACCTGACCGACGAGAACTTCCTGAACGAAGTGATTCCTGCGCCAGAATTCGGCGGCGCCTTCGTCAGCCCGGGCACCTTGCAGGCCTGGGGCGTGGAGGCTAGCTTCCGCTTCGGCCAGTAACGATTTGCGAGCGAGAGTGCGAGTTACCGGATACGCGTTCATGCGTATCCGGTTTTTTTTCGTCCAGAGTTTGCCGCGCTGCGGCGCGCGACGCGCGGTAACGGCTCGGGTGCTGCCTCGCCAGACCTGGGCCCTTAACGGCTAGATTATGTTGAATAAAGATCTGACCGGCGAGGGGCTTGGCGAAGCCTTGTGTCCACATCTTCGTTGCCAGCGGTGGGAGTCGATGTTCTCGCAAACCGCGATCGGATCGTAGTCAGCCAAGATTGCGATTAGGTGACGACCGACGAGAGAAGGTGGTTGCCGCTACGCGCCTCTCGCCACCGTCTGCGCGACGAGCTCATCGAAGCGCTGCATCGCCGTCTCCCAGGTGTGATGACTCAGTACGCGATCACGCCCCGCGATAGACAGCGCCTCATGCCGCTCATCGGATTCGAGCAGCAGACCCACCTGGTCCAAGTACTCCTCCGGCGTATCCGCCACCAGCAGGTGCTCACCGGCTTCCACGTCGACGCCCCGGGCGGCGATGGCACTGCAAACCACCGGCACGCCCATCGCCATCGACTCGAGGAGCTTGTTCTGCGTGCCGCGGGCGATGGTAAGAGGCGCCACGCTGAGCCGTGAGCGGCCGACCCAAGGCCGCACGTCCGGCACCGAGCCCGTCACCTCCACGCCCTCGAGCGCGGCTAGCTTGCGCACGGCTGCTGTCGGCTCGGCGCCGACGATGGCGAGGCGCAGGGGCGGGTAGCGCTCCTTCAGTGCCGGCCAGATGTCGGCGCAGAAGTTCACCATCGCTTGCGCGTTGGGGTAGTAGTCCATGCGACCGACGAAGCAGATCTGGTGCCGATCGGTCTGCGCCATCGGACTGAAGTACTCCGTGTCCACACCGTTCACGAACCAGTCCGCGCGGGCGCCTGTGCCAAAACCGTCGAGGGTGGCCGTCTCCTCGGGCGTGGTGCAGGTGTTGAGCTCGAAGCGCGGCGCCAGGCGCCGCTCGGCGCGCTCCATCTTGCTGCCTTCCAGCCAGTAGCCGAGGTTACGCGGGAAGCCGTGGTAGGAGGCGTAGGCGAGCCATTTCTGCGAGTCCATGTCCGCGAAGTCGAGGATCTTCGGCACGTCGTCGATGTCCTCCACGTAGTGCGCCACGGAGGAGCAGTGCACGATGATCAGGTCCGGTCGCGGCTGGTTGGCCAACTCCTCGCGCAGCAGCTTGTGCAGCTCCGGGGAGTAGAAGAAGCCCATGGAGGAGGGGATGGGCGTGGGCAGGCGGGTCAGCATGCGGGCCACCGCCGGCGCCTTGCTCACCTGCGCCGTGATCATCCGGCTGCAGTAAGCCTCCATGCCCGCGCCCGCCTCTCGCTCCTCGTCGGAGCGGTAGATCGTCGCCAGCACCACCTCATGCCCCTGCTCGTGCAGGTGGCGGATCATGTGGAAGGAGCGGATCTTGGCGCCGCTTGCCGGCGGGTAGGGGAAGCGGTGGCAGATGTAGAGGATTTTCATGGGGTTTTGTGGGCGGAACCGCGGTCGGGGGGCCGATAATACGCGTGATGGGGGCCTCGTGCAGGGGCGTACCTCACAGCGGATCAGTAGCGCAGACATGGGCTCGGCGCAGTTCGCCCCGCATGGGCCACGCCTCCCTTGGGCACGCCCTGAACGCGACGCCAAGCCCCTTCGTCGTGGGCAGAGCGGCAGACTGCTGCCGGGTTACTTGTGAACTCCTAAGAGCAACCGCTAAGCTCCGCCGCCTGATGCCTGAAACCGCTTCAAATCTCGCCTTCATCATCGGCCACTACAAGGCCGGTAGCACGTGGCTGCTGAACATGTTGAGCCTGCACCCGGATGTGCGCGGCCTGCGTGAGACGCACGCCTTCCACCACGTGCGCAAGAGCCCCGACGCGAGTACCTGTACGGAGCGGCTGTTTACCGGCGTTCCCTTCTCTCAGGGCGGGCCTGGCAAGCTGGTGCAGCACCAGCTCACGCAGGCCTTCGCGCCGATCCTCAAGCGTTGGAAGCCGCCCCTCAGCTTGCGGCGCCACGACCGTCCTGCGGGACTATTGGATCTCCCCGCTGGTACCCGCCGGCGTCTCGCGAAGGAGCTCCCCGCGTTGCCGCTCGGCAACGACTACCTTCGCCATTTCTTCGGTGAGTTGTGGCAGGGCTTCGGGGAGCCTGGTTGTCTGCTGGAGAAGACGCCGCGGAACATCGGCTTCCTCGCGGATGTGCGCGAGGCGTTTCCCGAGGCCAAGTTGCTGGCCGTCTACCGAGACGGGCGCGATGTGGCTGTCTCCTCAAGAGCCTTCCGTAGCGAGTACAAGGGTTCGCGCGAGAAGACGCTGGCGAGCGAAGCCACGGCCTGGCGGGACGCGATGCAGGTGCATCTGGAGGCGGTGGAGAGCGGTGATCTGATCTCCGTGGCCTACGAGCAACTGCAGGTGGATCCGCAGCAAGCCCTGGCCCTGGTGCTCGACGCCATGGGCCTGGCGGCGGACGATGCCCTGGTCGCCCACATGGTGAGCCATTCCTCCTTCGAGTTCCGCACGGGACGCGCGCGGGGCGAGGAGGCCAAGGGGCGCTTCGACCGCAAGGGTGTTGCCGGCGATTGGGTCAATCACTTCGACGCCGACGACAAGGCAATCTTCAAGGAGATCGCCGGCGAGCTGCTGGTGCGTCTCGGCTACGAGCGCGACCACAGCTGGTAGGCGTTCCGCTCGCGGGTATCGAGCGCCTCGCCAAGCGGCCGGCGAGCGCCGTTCCCTCGGCGATCAGTCCGCCGGCAGCGTTGTGCTCACCTCGTCAGAGAACGCGCTCTCGATACCCTGATCGTTGATCGCCGTGATCGCGAAGTAGAAGGTGCCCGCCGGTAGATCGTCGACGACGAAACTCGATAGGCCGGCGTTGTCCACCGACACCTGGTCCGTGTAGTTGCTCGGCGAGGTGCCGTAGTAGATGCGGTAGCCCTCGAGGTCGACCAAGGCGGAGTCATCCGTGTTTTCGGTCGGCGGTGTCCAGTTCAGCGTCACCGAGTAAACGCCCGCCGCGACCACCTCGATCGTGAACGCCGCGAGCGCCGCATCGTCCGTTCCGTCCGAAACGCTGATGACGATGTTGGCGTAGGTGCCTACGTCGGCGCCTTGCGGCGTGCCGGTAAGCGCACCGGTGGTGGTGGAGAAGCTGGCCCAGGAGGGCGCGTTCTCGATGCTGAAGGTGAGCGTATCGCCGTCATCGTCGTTCGCCGTCGGCGTAAACGCGTAGGCATCTGCCGCAACCACTTCGGTGTCCGGCGTACCCGCGATCGTTGGTGCCGTGTTGGGCGGCGCGTCGACGGTGATAGCGAAGGCGGCCAGTGACGCCGAGTCGGTGCCGTCGGAGACGGAGATCACGATGCCGGCGTAGGTGCCCTCGTCGTCGTCCTCTTGCGGCGTACCGGTGAGCGCGCCGGTGGTGGTGGAGAAGCTGGCCCAGGAGGGCGCGTTCTCGATGCTGAAGGTGAGCGTGTCCCCGTCGTCATCGTTCGCCGTCGGCGTGAACGAATACGCATTCCCGGCCGTCACCTCCGCGTCCGGCGTGCCCTCGATCGTCGGCGCCGTGTTCGGCGGCGGATCGACGGTGATGGCGAAGGCAGCTAGTGACGCGGAGTCGGTGCCGTCGGAGACGGAGATCACGATGCCGCTGTAGATGCCCTCGTCGTCGTCCTCCTGCGGCGTACCGGTGAGCGCGCCGGTGGTGGTGGAGAAGCTCGCCCAGGAGGGCGCGTTCTCGATGCTGAAGGTGAGCGTATCGCCATCTTCGTCATCGGCCGTCGGGGTGAACGCGTAGGCCTCACCGGCGGTCACGTTGGCGTCCGGCGTGCCCGCGATCGTCGGCGCGTTGTTGGGTAGCGCGGTCACCGTGATGCTGAAGGCAGCGAGGGAGGCCGAGTCTTCGCCGTCGGACACGGAGATGACGATGGCGCTGTAGATCCCCTCGTCGCTCGCATCCGGGGCCCCGGCGAGGCGACCCGTACTCGCGGAGAAGTTCGCCCACGCGGGGGCATTGGAGATGCTGAAGGTGAGCGCGTCGCCGTCGCCGTCGTCGGCGGTGGGGATGAACAGGTAGTCCTCGCCAACGCCCACGGACGTGGCCGGGGTGCCCGCGATCGTGGGGGCGACATTCGGCACGGCCTGCACCGTGATGCTAAAGGGGGCCAGCGAGGCCGATTCAGTGCCGTCGGAGACGCTGATCACGATGGCGCCGTAGGTGCCCACATCGCCCGCGCCGGGCGTGCCGACGAGTCGGCCCGTGTTGGTGGAGAAGCTGGCCCAGGCGGGGGCATTCTCGATGCTGAAGGTGAGCGCGTCGCCATCCGCATCGTCCGCGGCCGGTGTGAATCGGTAGGTGTTACCCGCAGTGACGATCGTATCGGGGTTACCGGTGATCGTAGGTGCGCTGTTGGGGGCTGGCTGGACGGTGATGCTGAAGACCGGGAGGGAGGCGGCCTCGGTGCCGTCAGAGACGGTGATCACGATGCCGCTGTAGATGCCCTCTTCGCCGTCCTGCGGCGTGCCGGACAGGGCGCCGGTGGCGGTGTTGAAGCCTGCCCATTCGGGCAGGTTATCGATGCTGAAGGTGAGCACGTCGCCGTCGGCATCCTCTGCGCTCGGCGTGAAGCTGTAGTTGTTCTCCACACCGATTTCGGCGGTGGGCGTCCCGGCGATGGTGGGCGCCCGGTTGGGCACGGGCTCCACGGTGATCGAGAAGGGGGCGAGGGAGGCGGAGTCGGTGCCGTCGGCGACGGAGATGACGATCGCACTGTAGGTGCCTTCGTCGCTCTCCTCGGGGGTGCCGGTGAGGGCGCCCGTGTCGGTGGAGAAGTTGGCCCAGCTCGGGGCGTTCTCGATGCTGAAGGTCAGGGCGTCACCGTCGGCGTCGCTGGCGCTCGGCTCGAAGTCGTAGGGCGCGTCAGGGAGCACGCTCGTCGGTGCCACGCCGGAGATGGTCGGCGCCGAGTTCACGCCCGCCTCGACGGTGATCGTGAAGGGCGCGAGGCTGGAGACGGCCACGCCGTCCGAGACG
>JBCBZW010000161.1 GCA_039815145.1 Pseudomonadota bacterium | reverse complement strand
CATGATCGAATTGCGCACGGTAATGCCGAAGAGCGTCACAAAACCCACCATCGAGCCTACGGTGAGCACGCTCCCATCGAGCAGCACCGCCGCCACGCCACCCACCAGGGAGAAGGGCACATTGGCGAGGACCAGGGCCGTCGCCTGCACGCTGCGCAACGCCAGCAATACCAGCACCAGCACGCCGGCGCTCGCCAACAGCCCGTACACCAGCAGTTCCTGCCGGGCCTGCGATTGGGCGATAGCGGCGCCGGTGAATTCGAGGGTGGTGCCCGGGCTCAGGGACACCTCCTCCAGGATGCGTTCGCGCAACTCGTCCACGTAGCCCTGTTGGTCGCGGTCGACCACCTGAGCGGTGATCGACTGCACGCGCCGCGTGGCACGGTGAAGAATGTTGTACCGCCCGGTCACCTGGGTGACCTCCGCCACCTCGCCGAGGCGTATCTGGCGTCCATCGAGGGCGGTCAGCGGCAGGGCGAGGAGGTCGCTGCGCCGTTGCCGCGCCTCCGGCAGCAGCACCACCGCCAGGTCGAAGGCCTGGTTGCCCTCGAACAGGCGGCCGACCAGGGCGCCGCCGAAGGCCACCTGCACCACATCCAAGACGTCTTGCGGGCGAAGGCCGAGATCGCTCAAGGCCTGTGGCCGCAGCCGGACCTGAAACTCCGGCCGACCTGGCGGTGCACGCACCTGCACTTCCGCCCCGCCCTGCACCTCGCGCATCTGCGCGGCGACGGCGAAGGCGGTGCGGTCGAGCTCGTCGAGATCCGTGCCGTAGACGTTCACCACCACCGGCGCCGTGTAGCCGGAGACGGTTTCATCGATGCGCTCGATCAGAAAGGTGTTGGCCTCGAAGACGATGCCTGGGAACTCGTTGAGCACGTCGCGCACCGCATCGAACAGCGCCTGCTGCTCCGCCCCACTCAGGTCGCTCTCGAGCGTGATGTCGTACTCGCTGTAGTGGGATCCATAGGTGTCTGCGCCGCGCTCCGCCCGTCCCGCCCATTGGGAGGCCTTGCGCACCCCGGGCAACTGGGCGAAGCGACTGACCAGCGCCGTACCGATGCGCAGGGATTCGTCGAGGGACGTGCCCGGCATGCTGGCCGTGTGCACGATGTAGTGCCCCTCGCGCAAAGGGGGCAGGAACGTGGCGCCGAGGCGCGGCAGGGTGAGCAGGGCCCAGGCGAGCAGTACCGCGGTGAACAGCGCCGCCAACGCCGGCACGCGACACACCGCGCGCAACACCGCCGCGTAGTAGGGCTGCATCCACCGCACCAGGGGCGGCGCCTGGGTGGGCAGATTTCGCGCGTTGCCGAGGAGCACGGCGCATAGGCCGGGCGTGACCGTGAGGGCGACCAGCAAGGACACCAGCACCGCGAGGATGTACGCCTGCCCCAAGGGATTGAACAGGCGTCCCGCCACCCCGCCCAAGGTGAGCAAGGGCACGAACACCAGCACCACGATGAAGGTGGCGTAGACGACGGATCCGCGCACCTCCATCGAGGCCTGGAAGATCACATCCGCCGCCGAACGGGGAGCTGCCAAGGAAGCGTTCTCGCGCAGGCGACGGAAGATGTTCTCCGTATCGATGATCGCATCATCAACCACTTCACCTAAGGCGATCGCAAGGCCACCCAGCACCATGATGTTGATGCTCGCCCCCACCCCCGTCAGCACAGCGGCCGCGGCGATGAGCGACAGGGGGATAGCGACCGCCGAGATCAAGGCTGCTCTCCCGTCGAAGAGGAAGGCGCCGAGCACCACCAGCACCAGCACGGCGCCCACGGCCAGGTGATCGAGGATGCTCTCGAGCGATCGTTCGATGTAGTCGGCCGGGCGGAAGATGTCGCTGTGCAGGACCACGCCATCCTGGGCCAACACAGGGTCGAGTTCCCCCAAGCGCTGTTCCAGGGCGCGGGTCACCTCGAGCGTGCTGGCGCCGTACTGCCCGATGACCATCATGATCACCGCCGGCTCGCCGAGGATCGCGGCGGCGCTGATGCGGGGCGCGGGCGCTTCCATCACCCGCGCCACCTGCGACAGGGCCAAGGTGCCGCCCTCGGCACGGGTGAGCACGAGGTCGCGCAGGCGGTCCGCCGTGTCCGGCATCCCCGTCAAGCGCAGGGCGAACTCCTGTTGCCCGTTATCCAGGTAACCGGCCGCCGGCACGCCCACGGCGCGCTCCACCGCGGCTTGCACCTCGGCCAGGGACACCTCGAAGCGCTCCAGCGCCCGCGGGTCCACCTGCACCTGGAGCTGGCGCTCCTCGCCGCCGAAGACGTTGACGTCGGCCACGCCCGGGGTGCTGAGCAACGCGGGCACCACCGTCCAATCCGCCAGCGAGCGCAGGGCCATGGGCGAGCGCGTCGGCGAGGTCAGGCCGATGGTCATCACCGTGGCCGAAGACGAGGCCAGGGGCACGATCACCGGCGCCTGCACCCCGTCGGGCAGGCGATCCGCCGCCGCCACCAGGCGCTCGCCCACCAGCTGACGGTTGCGGTAGACATCCGTGTGGGGCGCGAACACCAGGGTGATGACGGACAGCCCCTGAATCGACTCGGAGCGCAGCTCCTGCAGATCCGTGAGTCCGCTCGAGGCAGACTCGATGGGCTGGGTGACCAGCCGCTCCACCTGCTCCGCCGTGAGGCCGGGGGCTTCGGTTTGCACCACCACCTGGCGTGGCGAGAACTCCGGGAACACGTCGAGGCCGGCGGTGGAGATCAGGTAGCCCGCGTAGGCCATCGCGAGCCCGGCGAGCACGACCACCACCCCTCCCTGGCGAGAAGAGAAGCGGACGAGTTGGGTCAGCATAGAGCGGGTGACTCGGGGCGATGACGGTCAGTCGTCGTCATCGTCGTCTTCGGTGGGGATTTGCCAGCGGTACTCTTCCGACAGCAACGTGGTGGCGCCACTCACCACCACCTCCTGCCCGGGCGCGACGCCGGTCATCGCGAACCAGCCATCGAACTGCTCCGCGGCCTGAGATAGGTCTTGGCGCGCGTAGGCCACACCGGCGTCGTCGTCCTCGTCAACCGCCACGTACACCCAGGGGCGGCCGTCATGCCACACCACCGCCTGGCTCGGCACCAGGGCGCCGCGCTCGGCCGTGCCGTCGGCGGACTCCACCTGCGCCGACAAGCGCATCCCCGTGCGCAAGCGCTGGCTCGGCACCGAGAGCCACCAGGTCTCCCCCTGCAGGCGGGCGTCGGTCTCGGTGGCGGGGGCGAGTACTTGCGCGGCCATGCGCCGGGGCGCCCGCCCGGCGCCGTCGGGCAGGAGCACGTCCACGCGGGCAGCCTCGCCCGTGCCCTCGTCCGCGATCAGGGTGCGCCCCGGGGGCAAGGTCAGGCGCAGCAGCACACGTTCGCGTTCCACCACCGCCCGGATCAACGGGTCCTCGTCCGCCAACACGGCGTCGGCCAGCTGCGGGCTCCAGGCCTGGGCCAGCTCGTCGCGAATCGTGAGTTGACGAATCTGTTCGGTGCGCACCAACGCCTGCTGACGCTGAAACTCGCCCTGGGCGCGGCGCAGATCCTGGGGGGACACGATGCGCCCCCGCTCGCCGAGTTCGACCAGGCGCCGGTACTCCGCGCGGGCGGTCTGCATATCCACATCGGTGACCGACTCGGTGGCCACGGACAGGGCGTACTGGCTGCGGGCCTCGATCAGAGGGGCCGTGTTCACCACCTGCACCCAGGCGCCGTAGCTCTCGCGCCGTTCGGTCGCCACCAGGGCTTGCGTGCGCACGCCGATGGCATCGCGCAGCTCGTCGTCGAGCACCACCGCCACCGTGCCCCCCTCGAGCACGCGCACCGCCCCCTCGCCTTCGCCCGGCTCGTCGTCGTCATCGTCCGCGAGGAGTGGCCCCGTGGTCATGACGCCGAGGCACAACAGCAGGCTCCCGAGCAGGCGAGCGCCACGCGGATACGGACCGGGATTGCGACGAGGAAGGAAGCGAAGAAGCACGTGCAGTGGACAGCCGAAAAGGCGAAAATGAGTACGCATACGCTAGCATCGTGCTGCCCGCCAAAGCCAGCCAGGCGCCAGCGGCGGTGGTACCATGCGAGCCCTGCAGAATCCGGGCCGGCAAGCGCGCTTGGCCCCCTTCGCCAGCAACAACTTACAGGCGGTTCTCCGCCTAGGGAGCTCTCCTCCATGACTTCGCCCGTGCGCGTCTCCATCACCGGGGCTGCCGGCCAGATCGGCTACCAGCTCTGCTTCCGTATCGCTTCCGGCCAGATGCTCGGCCCCGACCAACCGGTGATCCTGCAGCTGCTGGAAATCCCGCCGGCGCTCGGCGCCCTTGAAGGGGTGGCGATGGAACTCGATGACTGCGCCTTCCCTACGCTCGCCGGCGTGGTGACCACAGATCAGGTGGAGACCGCCTTCGACAAGAGCGACTACGCCCTGCTGGTGGGCGCCAAGCCGCGCGGCCCCGGCATGGAGCGCGGCGACCTGCTGATGGAGAACGCCAAGATCTTCTCCACCCAGGGCACGGCCCTGAACGACGTCGCCAGCCGCGACGTGCGCGTGCTGGTGGTGGGCAACCCGGCGAACACCAATGCCCTGATCGCCTCCGCCAACGCGCCGGACATCGACCCGGCCAACTTCACCGCCATGATGCGCCTCGACCACAACCGCGCGCAGGCCCAACTGGCCGCGAAGACGGGTACTCACGTCAGCCAGATCAAGGGCCTGACCATCTGGGGTAACCACTCGGCCACCCAGTACCCGGACGTGCACCACGCCAAGATCGATGGCAAGGCGGCCACCGATCTGGTCGAGCAGTCCTGGCTCACGGACGACTTCATCCCCACCGTGCAGAAGCGCGGCGCCGCCATCATCGCGGCCCGCGGCGCGTCCTCGGCCGCCTCCGCCGCCTCCGCCGCCATCGACCACGTGCGCGACTGGGTGAAGGGCACCGCCGAGGGCGACTGGACCAGCATGGCCATCCCGGCGGACGGCAGCTACGGCATCGAGCCCGGCGTGATCTACTCCTACCCCGTCACCTGCAAGGACGGGCGCTACGAGATCGTGCAGGGCCTGGACATCAACGCGTTCAGCCGCGAGCGCATGGCGGCGACGGAAGCCGAGCTGCGTGAGGAGCGGGCCGCCATCGCGGATCTGCTCGGTTAGGGCATCCTCGAGCGTCGCGGCTCCCCGCGAGTTCGCGACGCCTTCCCACCCGAGCAGGTGATGCGCACGTGACCGCCCTCTGGCTGCTCCTGCTCGCCGGTATCGGCGTGGGCCTGGCCTACCGCCAGGCCTCCCTCGGTCAGAGCACCCTGGTGGTGGCGATCCTGCTCAGCCCCGTGCTGCTGCTGCCGGGGGTGTTGCTGCCCTGGCGAGTGCTCGCCCTGCTCGTGCTCATCGCCCTCGGCGTGCTCAACGTCGACGTCCTGCGCCGCGCCCTGCTCTCCAAGCCTGCCCTGCGCCGCTATCGCAGCGCCATGCCGGCCGTCTCCGCCACGGAGCGCCAAGCCCTGGAGGCGGGCACGGTGTGGTGGGAAGGCGAGCTCTTCGCCGGTCAACCCAACTGGGATCGCCTGCTCGGCTGTCCCCGCGTGCGTCTGGAAGAGGATGAGCAGGCCTTCCTGGACGGCCCGGTCAACGAGCTCTGCGCCATGCTCGACGATTGGGAGATCACCCACGTGGAAGGCGATCTGCCGCCGGCCGTGTGGGAATTCCTGAAGACCAACGGCTTCTTCGGCCTGATCATCCCCAAGCGCTACGGGGGCCTCGAGTTCTCCGCCTGGGGCCATTCCTGCGTGCTGGCAAAGATCGCAGCCCGGTCGATCACCGCCGCCTCCACAGTTGCCGTTCCCAACTCCCTAGGGCCCGCCGAGCTGCTCCTGGAGTACGGCACGGACGCCCAGCGCGAGCACTACCTGCCGCGCCTTGCGAGCGGTGAGGAGGTGCCTTGCTTCGCCCTCACGAGCGCCGAGGCGGGCTCCGACGCCACCGCCATCACCGACGTCGGGGTGCTCTGCTACGACTTTCACGAGGGCGAGGAGGTGCTCGGCATCCGCCTCGACTTCGCCAAGCGCTACATCACCCTCGCCCCCGTCGCCACAGTCATCGCCCTGGCTTTCAAGCTACGCGACCCAGAGAATTTGCTAGGTGGCGCCGTGGACCTCGGGATCACCGTGGCGCTCATCCCCGTCAGCACGCCCGGCGTGCGCACCGGGCGCCGCCACTTCCCCTTGAACACACCGTTCCAGAATGGCCCGGTGATCGGCGAGCGCGTGTTCGTGCCGGTCGACTACATCGTCGGCGGCGCTGAACGGGCGGGGGACGGCTGGCGCATGCTGGTGGAGTGCCTCACGGTGGGGCGCTCCATCTCCCTCCCCGCCAACGCCGCGGGCGGGGCGCGGGCGGCGCTCGCCGCCAGCAGCGCCTACGCCGCCCTGCGCCGACAGTTCGGGCGCCCGATCGCCGAGTTCGAGGGCATCAAGGCGCCGCTCGCTCGCATCGCCGCCAACGCCTACCTGATGGAGGCGGCCAACCGCATGACCCTGGCGGCGATCGACCTGGGCGAGGCGCCCGCCGTGGCCTCCGCCATCATGAAGTACCACATCACCGAGCTCGGGCGGCAGGTGGCCAACGACGCGATGGACATCCACGGCGGTAAGGCCATCATGCTCGGGCCTAAGAACTACCTTGGCCGCGGCTACCAGAGCGTGCCGGTGATGATCACCGTCGAGGGCGCCAACATCCTCACCCGCTCGATGATCATCTTCGGCCAGGGCGCTCTGCGCTGCCATCCATGGTTGGCCAAGGAGATGCGCGCCGCCGCCAATCGCGACGAGGACGACTCGGCTGCAGCCTCGCGCTTCGATCAGGCCCTGATGGGCCACCTCGGCCACACGCTGACGATGGCAGCGCGCGCCTTCGTCGACGGCGCCACGGGCGCAAGGTGGGTACCCACGCCCGGCGAAGGACGCGTGCGTCGCTACTACCAGCAGGCCACGCGCATGAGCGCTGCCCTGGCCTTCGCCACCGAGGTGGCCCTCAACACCTACCAAGGACGCCTCAAGCGCCACGAAGCGGTCACCGCTCGCCTGGGCGATGCGCTCTCCGCCCTCTACCTCACCAGCGCAGCGCTCAAACGCTTCGAAGACGAAGGCTCCCCCGAGGAAGACCTGGCGATGGTGCGCTGGTGCTGTGAGACACAGCTCGCCCTCGCCCAGGAGGCGCTCGCCGCCTTCGTGGCCAACCTGCCCGGGCGAATGGGTCGTACGCTGACCCAGCTGGTCCTGCTCCCGCGGGGCCGCGACCTGCACCCGCCGTCGGATGCGCTGACCCACGAGGTCGCGGCGCTGGTCAGCACCTACAGCAGCACGCGCTTGCGCATCGTCGAGGGCACCTACCTCGTGCGCGAAGCTAACAATCCCATCGGCCTGCTGGACGGCTTGCTGGAAGAACTCGACGAGCTTTCCTTCCTCGAGGATCGGGTGCGTGAAGCGGTGCGCGAAGGGCGCCTGCAAAAGGGCGCTGCCACCCAGTGGACGGATCAGATCACCGCTGCCGGTCGCGCTGGCGTCCTGGAGGCGGGGGAGGTCAGAGCACTCACCGATCATGCCCAGCGCGTGAGTGACCTCATGGCCGTGGACGATTTCGACAGCTACGAACTCGGCACCCGCCGCAAGCGCCCGGTCAAGGGCGGGCGCAGCAGCCGCAGCATTGCGAGCACCTGAGCCACGAGCAGCATGAGCGCGGAGTGTGGCAACTGCGGAGAAGCGCTGACCGGCGACTACTGCTTTGCCTGCGGGCAGCCGCGGCGCAGTCCGATCATGTCGATCGGCGAGCTCACGAGCGAATACCTGCGCGACGTCTTCTCCCTCGACTCGCGCGCCTGGCGAACGCTGAGCTACCTGATGTTCCGCCCCGGGGCGATGACCGCCGACTACCTCGCCGGGCGTCGCCACGCGTACACCCCGCCCGTGCGCCTGTACCTGCTCACGAGCCTGCTGTTCCTGGCCATCTTCACCGTCCCCCTGCTCCTCGAAGGGGTCAGCGAGAACTTCCGAACCGCCACCACGCTCACGGAAGAGGACGGCGCCCAGCCGACGGATGCGCCCGCGGACCCGGCGGCCGACACAGACCCCGTCGACGGCCAGCTGGACTCCCTCGATGCGCAGATCGAAGAGATCGTGCGTACCAACCGCGAACGCATCGAGGAGCCGCCGGCGACGCCCGACGCGCTAAGCGCTGACGAAGGTGAGGCGGCAGCGGTGGCGGAGGAAGAAGACCAGTGCGCGGACATGGACATCGAGATGGATGGCATCAGCGCGCCGTGGCTGCGCTCGTTGCTGCGCCAGCGCGCCGAGCGCGCTTGCCAACTGTTTACCCGCGAGGGCGGGCCACAACGCTTCGCCGAGGAGTTCCTCGACGCCCTACCGGCGATGTTGCTCGCCATCCTACCGCTCATGGCGCTCTGCTTGACCGTGCTCTACCTGTTCAGCGGGCGTCGCTACGTGGAGCACCTGATCCTACTCTCCCACTACCACTCCTTCGTGTTCCTGCTGATCGGGCTCACCGTGCTCCTCGCCGGCTTACCGCTATGGGGATGGATCAAGGGGCTGCTCATCACCTACACGTCCGTCTACACGCCCTGGTATCTCTACCGGGCCATGCGTACGGTTTACGGCCAGGGCCGCCTGCTCACGGCCGTGAAATTCTCCGTGCTCAGCTTCGCCTACATGGTGGGCCTCAGCGTGGCCCTGGGGGTGGGATTGCTGTTGGCAGTGGAGTCGTTTACCCGGTGAATCCGACCGCGAGGCAGCACCTAAGGTGTCAGGCGTTGTCCCAACCAGTACGCAGTTCCTGCCAGAGGAGACCGCTGAGATGATCCGATCCACTCGTGCCCTGTGCGTCGCCGCGCTCACGTTGCTGGTCAGCGCCACCGCCTCGGCCGCCGGCTACCGCCTGGCACCGGCAGACGCATCGGTGAACTTTATCTCCACCAAGGCCGGCACGGTCGCCGAGATTCACCGCTTCGCCAAGGTGGCCGGAAAGCTCGGTGAGGACGGGGGGCTGCGCCTCGCGATCGACCTCGCCAGCGTCGACACGGCGATCGAGGTGCGCAACGAGCGCATGCGCGACATGCTGTTCGAGATCGCCGACTTCCCGGAGGCGATCATCCGCGCTGACCTGGACCCCGCGCTCTGGGACGGCCTCGCGGCCGGCGAACGCAAGAGCCTCGAGGTGGCCGGCGCCCTGGCCCTGCACGGCGAAGAGGGCAAGATCCGGCTGGTGGTCGACGTGGTGGGGGCGGCCGACGGCGGCTTGATCGTCACCAGCCGACTGCCGGTGATCGTGAACGCCGGGCAGTACGCCCTGGGGGAAGGCGTGGAGCGCTTGCGTGCCATCGCCGGGCTGCCGGCCATCAGCCCCGCCGTGCCCGTGACCTTCGCCCTGCACTTCCGTCCGGAGCACTAGCCGCGCGCGGGCGGCGACGGCCATGAACGACGGGCACGCGCCCCGGCGCGCCATCCTGCACGTCGACATGGATGCGTTCTACGCCTCCGTGGAGCAGCGCGACCAACCGGAGCTGCGCGGCAAGCCGCTGGTGGTGGGTGGCACCACCAACCGAGGCGTGGTCGCCGCCGCCAGCTACGAAGCGCGCCGCTACGGCGTGCGGTCGGCCATGCCGATCCGTCAGGCGCTCGAACGCTGCCCGGAGCTGGTACGCGTGCCGGTACGCATGGCGCGCTACCGGGAGGTGTCTTCCCAGGTGTTCGCCGTGTTCCACGAGCACGCCTCACAGGTGCAGGGCCTTTCCCTGGACGAGGCCTACCTGGACGTGACGGAGGCCGCCACCGCAAGCGACATCGAGACCATCGGCAAGCGCATCAAGGATCTGATCAAAGACCGCACCGCCCTGACCGCCTCCGTCGGCATGGCGCACAACAT
>JBCBZW010000160.1 GCA_039815145.1 Pseudomonadota bacterium | reverse complement strand
TTTAATCCGTGAGAGAATCCTCACAGCGCCGAGCGACGTGCCGCCTAGGGCGAAGAAGTCGTCATCGATCCCAACCGTGCCGCCCGGCAGGAACTCCTCCCAGATGGCCAC
The DNA here is from genome assembly GCA_039815145.1 of Pseudomonadota bacterium. Classification (NCBI taxonomy): domain Bacteria; kingdom Pseudomonadati; phylum Pseudomonadota; species Pseudomonadota bacterium. Next base: position 9,877 of record JBCBZW010000160.1, on the reverse strand, counting down.
CAGCTTTCGCTCCACGTCGTCGCGCGCGGCGCGGCCGGACCGATCCCCAGCGTCGGCTGCGCCTGCCGTTTGCCGGCGCGTGGCCGAGCGGAAAGCGCGCGCGATACGCTCGGCGGCCGATGTCGGGACCACCAGCAGCGACCGCTCGCCCGACGCAGCGCGCGGATCGGCTGTCACCGGTATCAGGCGTTCGAGGGCTTGTTGCAACTCCGTTTCCGTGAGCGCGGAGCGCAGCAGCAGATCCCCCTCCTCGAGGCGTGCCATCTCGTGACCGAGTTCCTCTGCCAGCGCCTCGAAGGCGACGCTGAACCACGGCGCCCCCGTGGCCGCCGCGTGCCTGCGCACATAACACTCCGCATAGGCATTGGCGGCGGCGTAGTCTGCGAAGCCGACGCCACCGACGTGGGCGGAGAGCGAGGTGACCACGAGCACGTAGGCTGGCGAGCGGCCCTCGAGCGCGTGCGCCAGGGCGGGCATGCCGTCGATGCGCTCGCGCAGCACGCGCCGTGTGGATGCGTGCGGTTCCTGAATCAATAGCCGGGCGATTTCCGGGCGTCCGCTCGCGCCAGCGTGGATCACGGCGTGCAGTCGGCCGCAAGCGTTTTCCGCAGCGTCCAACGCTTGCCGCAGCGCGCCGCCATCGCCGAGGTCCGCGGTGAAGCTGACGATGCGGCCTGGATCATCTGCGATTTGGCGAAGGGCTTCGATAGCCTGCGCGTGGCTGGCGGCGTTCGTCGCGCTGGCGTCCAGCTCGCCGCCAGCGTCCTTCGCGGCGGGGCCGATCAGCACCAGCCGCGTGGCGACGCCCGAGGTCAGGAAACGCGCGATTCGCTCGCCGAGCCCCGAGGAGAGGTCACCGACCAGTGCCACCGTCATCCCCCTAGCTGGCGCCTGCGGCGAAGCCCTGGGGGTCTCAGAGTTGTCGCTACCGGAAACCTCGGCATGCGCCTGGCGCGCAGCGAGCGCCGTGGGCGTGCACGTGAGTGCCCAACGGTGAGGCCCTCGGAAAGCGACGACCCGCGACGCCTCCGGCGCTTCCGATCCAAGTGTTGAACCCACTTCGAAGGCAAGCGCTCGCGCGTCGGGCACCGCGCCGGGTTCGAGGTCAACCACCTTGACAGGCGTATCGAGTTCCTGGCCCAGCACGGCCCCGCACGCTGCTGCTGCCGCTGCAAACGGGTTGAGGCCTTCAACGCCCGTGACCTCGTAGGCGCCGGCAGTCACCAGCGTGAGGGTGAAGGACCGAGACACGCCCGAAAGGATCTGCGCGAGGTGCGCTGCCCATCGCCTATCGTCGTCCTCTGGCGGCGCCACGACCAAGTGCGCACAGCCCGCCTCGTCCTCGCCTAGCACTTGCGCTAGAGACTCGGTCGCGCATCGCGTGGCGGGTTGTTGTGCCACCGCGAGCAGCTCGAGCACCGAATGGGCTCGCTCATCCCCAAGCACCACGATCGGCTCACGCGTGGTCAGCGCTGTAGGCAGGGGTGGCGGCAGGCGTCGGAACGTCGGCGCCCACCCCCAATCGGCCACCGATGCCCGCCGAACGTCGCCCCCGGCGCCGCTCGCCTCCGGTTCAAGCTCCCCTGCGTCAGCAGGAGGTTCCGGCCAGAAACGCGTGCGTTGCAGGGGCGTGCGCGGGGCAGCGGCAGTGCGTGGACCCGCCCCGAGCCAGGGCGCCAGGTCGCGGTCTGCACGGCGCGCGCTGAGCGCTGCCACCGCATCCAGCACGCTCACGGCCTCACCGCGCCGCTTCGACGCCGCGGCCACCGCGAGCACCTGCGAGTCGTCGCCGACGATTTCGCCTATCAAGCCTGTAAGCGCCGACCCGGGGCCGATCTCTAGGAATTCCTGAGTGCCGCCCATCCAGAGCGAATCCACGGCGTCTGCGAAGCGAACGGGTTCCAGGAGCTGGCGCACCCAATGCTCGGGCTGCCCGATCTCGGAACCCGCCAGCTGCCCCGTGCGACTGGACACGAACGGCGTGCGGGGCGGACGGAACTTGACCGAGGAGACGGCCGTACGAAGGGCTTCGGCCGCCGGCGCCATGAGTGGGCTGTGAAAAGCGTGGGAAACGGCGAGCGTACGGGCGTCGTCGCACTGGAGTGCGCCAAGTACGCGATCGACTGCCTCGATCGCGCCGGAGATCACCACCTGGCGAGGTCCGTTGTACGCCGCGACAGCCACCTCACCGTCGGCTCGGCCCACCGCCGCCTCGACGGCGCGCGGATCCTGCACCACGGCGACCATCTTTCCGCCCGCGGGCAGCGCTGACAGATGATCAGCCCGCGCCAGCACCAAGCGCGCAGCATCCTCCAGATCCAGGACGTCCGCCGCCCACGCTGCGGCCAGTTCACCGACGCTGTGGCCGAGAACGAAATCCGGCTCGATGCCGCGCGAGCGGAACAGGGCAGTCATCGCCACCTGAAAGGCGAACAGGGCCGGTTGAAGCTTGCCCGTATCGATCGGCGCGTCCGCGGCGATGGCCGTCGCATCGAGCGTGGCGCGCGCGCCCAACACCGCCTCGCACCGCTGCAAAGCGTCCCTAAATGCAGGCTCGCGCTCGCGCAGAACGAGGCCCATGCCCGCCCATACCGTGCCCTGCCCGGGGTACACGAAAGCGAGCTTGCCGGCCCCCGTTCCACTGCGCACCCGTGCGCGCCAGGCGCCCGCCGTCCGGGTCCCTGCCACAGCAGCGCGCAAGGCGGCTGCCAGTGCAGGACCGTCGCTGCCGGTCGCCGCAAGGCGTTCGACACCGCGGTCGCGCCCGCTCCACGCCGTGCGAGCCAGCGTGGCAAGTTGCTCGGGCGCCGCCGCCTCGAAGACGTCCGCCCAGGCCGACGCAAGGGCGTCGAGGCGGCCCTTGTCGCGGGCGCCCAGTACAACCACCGCAGGCCCCTCCCCGCGCGTCTCGGCAGGCTGCAGATCGGAGCCCGCTTCGAGCACGACGTGGGCGTTGGTGCCGCTGAAGCCGAAGGAACTCACCGCCGCTAACCAGCGGCCGTCCCTCGCTTCCAGGGGCGCCGGCTCGCGCGCGACCTCGAGGCCGCTGTCACTCCAGTCGATGTGCTTGCTGGGGGTATTGAAGTTGAGCTGCTCGAACACTTCGCGATGGCGCAGCGTGAGCACTGCACGGATCAGGCCCGCGACTCCTGCTGCGCTTTCCAGGTGTCCAACGTTCGCTTTGACCGTGCCGAGCCGCAGCCGCTTGCCCGTGTCCTGGGCCGCGCCGTACACCTCGGCCAAGGCACCGAGCTCGATGGGATCACCAAGGGCCGTGCCCGTGCCGTGACCCTCGACGTACGCCAACTGGCGCGCATCCACCCCGGCGGCGTCCAGAGCCGCTCGTAACACGGCTCGCTGCGCCGAGCCGTTGGGGGCGGTCAAACCACTAGACGGACCGTCCTGGTTCACGGCAGAGCCGCGCAGCACTGCCCAAACGTCATCCCCGTCGGCGATCGCATCCGATAGGCGCTTCAGCACGACCACGCCGCATCCCTCGCCGCGAACGAAACCGTTGGCCGCAGCGTCGTACGCCTTCACCCGCCCGTCGGGAGCCAGCATGCGGGCCTTGGCGAAATCGATGGTCGACTCCGGCCTCAACAGAAGGTTGACACCGCCGGCCAGCGCCACCCGGCATTCGCGCAGCTGCAGGCTTTGCATGGCCAGGTGTACCGCGACCAAGGACGAGGAGCAGGCCGTATCAACCGCCAGGCTCGGACCCTTCAAGCCGAGTGCGTAGGAGATCCGGCCGGCAGCGACGCTGAAGGCGTTGCCGGTGGACACGTAGCCGTCGATATCGGTCAGCGCCGTGCGCTCGCGCAGCAACGCGGCGTAGTCGGCGCTGCTGACCCCGACGAACACCCCGACCTGCGTGTCGTACAGGGACTCGGGGGCGATCGCCGCGTGTTCCAGCGCGTGCAGCGACGTCTCCAGCAGCAGGCGTTGCTGGGGATCCATCGCCTGGGCCTCGGCGCGGGCGATCCCGAACTGGGGCGCGTCGAAACCACTGACGTCATCCAGGTAGCCGCCGCGCGTGACGTAGGTCTTGCCGGGCGCATCCGGATCGGGGTCGAAGCAATCCGCCGTCGACCAGCGCGAGGGCGGCAGCTCGCCGATGGCCTCGCGACCTTCACGAAGCAAGGCCAGGAAAGCCTCGGGCCCATCGGCGCCGGGGAACCGGCAGCCGATCCCTACGACTGCTACCGGCTCGCAGCGCACCCACGGCAGCGCGGCGGGCACCCGCTCGCGGCAGGCGAGCGCGAGTCGGGCCGCCGACAACGCTTGGCGCGTCGGTAGTTGCGTCGTGTCAGTCATGGGCCTCGATCTAACTGAGAATGAGTATCGTTGTCAATTAGGGGCGGACACAGACATGCCGGCGTGGGGCTCAGCGTTCGCCAATCGCAGCTGGCGATCGACGGTGGCGAGTAAGGTCGCCGTCTGATCACGGAGGAAAAAGTGCCCGCCAGGCAACTGGCTGAAGTCAAAACCGTGCTGCGCGTAGTTCGCCCATTCGCGCATGTGCAACGCAGGCGCCAGGGTGTCGTGGTCTCCTGCGAACGCGACGACAGGCACTCGGGCGACGCTGTCGCGCGCCAAGTCGTGCCAGGTCTCGGAAAGGCGGATATCGGCGCGCAGCGCGGGCTCGACCAAGGCGAGAAATACTTGCTCATCGAGTGCCTCCGCCGGCATCCCGCCCAGTTCGCCGAGTCGACTGAAAAAGGCATGACCGGGCAACTCGGCCAAGCCGGGATGGAAGAACCCACGGTGCGGAGGCGAACAGCCGGAAAGCGCCAGAAGCCGCAGCTGGCTATCGGCCGCCCCCTGGAAGCGACGGGCGAGTAAGAAGGCTAAGCGCGCCCCAAAGCTGTGGCCGAAAAACGCGCACGGCCTGTCGAGTAGGGGCGTCAACGCGTCCGAGGCGCGCTCAAGCAACGAGGGCCAGTCGCCGATGGGCGGCTCGCCGAACCGGCTGTCGCGGGCGGGCAGGCGCACACCGACGAATTCGATGTCGGGCGTGAGGTGATCGTCCCACCCCTGGAATACGCGTGGACCGCCACCGGCGAAGGGAAAGCAGATCAGGCGAAAACGCGCATTTTCTCGCGGTCTTGGGCGCCACAACCACCGGCCAGCCTCTTCCGGTGCCCGCGAAGACGTGCGAATCGGATCCGGGTTTGAGACTGACAATGCACTTCTTCCCTGGTGTCGTGGTGACTAGCGTCGACCCGCGGTGCTCCATGCTTGCCGCGTTGCGGAATTGAGATGCTAAGCGTAAACGACTCTCGTTCAAAGCTTTGACAGCCACAAAAAACGCCGAAGAGCTTGGTGAGTCGCCGACACGCTCCCCGAGGCGGGTTGCGCAGTTGAGACGACGGGTTCCGGTGGTGGCTAGACGTCTTGCCGACATCGGCCGATCGCGACGCTGCGCGAGATAGCCAACGCGAATCAGTTTCACTACCATCTGCGCCGTCGAGTGACCTTGGACTGCACACAGTTCGGCTGTTCGACGCGAGCCGGTCCTGACACGATCGCGATAGAAGCCCCCAGAGAGCCCGCGGCGCCTTCGATCGGCAAGCGGTCACCCGACACCGCTCGATCGGTCCGGAGGGACCTCATCCCTGACTCGTCAACCGCGATCGGCCGACCCGTCCGGTCGTCTCAAGGAAAGCCATTGAGCTCGTTTAGGTGTTTCCTTTTCAGGTTCGCTATCGCCCTGGGCATCGCCACCGGGCTCGCCGCCTGTGCCGACGGCGTTGGGGGTCTGCAGGGCCTCGTGCCCGAGCGCGCGCCCATCGCGGACGATCCTCCGCCGAATGAGCCACCGGAGATCGTCGGCGATCCACCGCTGGTGATCGTCGCCGGGGAGCCTTACCTATTTGAGCCGCTGGCATCCGACCCCGACGGCGACGAACTGACCTTCAGCGTGGACGCCTTACCCTTCTGGGCGAACTTCGACACCTTTACCGGGTCCCTGTCGGGCACCCCGAGCGAAGCCGACGAGGGCGAGTACCTGGGGGTCGTCATTAGCGTCAGCGATGGAGAACTGACCAGCGCTCTGGGGCCGTTCTCGATTACTGTGGAGGTGCCACCGGATGAAGCGCCCCCACCGCCAGCGAACGAGCCACCGGAAATCGCCGGCAACCCTCCCGCGCAGGTCATCGCTGGCGAGCCCTACCGGTTCCAGCCCCTGGCGGCTGACCCTGAGGGCGACGAGCTGACCTTCAGCATCGACGCCATCCCCTCGTGGGCAAGCTTCGAAACGAGCACCGGGCTGCTGTCAGGCTCGCCGAGCGATGCGGACGTGGGCGAATATCCCGGTATCGTCATCGCCGTGAGCGATGGCACGCTGACCGACTCTCTCGGCCCCTTCTCCATCATGGTCGAGCCCCGTCCGATCGAGGAGCCACCGCCGCCCGACCCACCTGTGAACGATCCGCCGCTGATCCTCGGGGAACCGCCCTTGCAGGTGTTCGCAGGTGATCCTTATCAGTTCACGCCGACGGCGTATGATCCCAACGGCGATGACCTTACGTTCAGCATCGCCAACCCACCCCCTTGGAGCGCCTTCGACAGCGGCACGGGCTCTTTGTCCGGCATGCCGAGCGATGCCGACCAAGGCCTGTACCCCGGTGTCGTGATCATCGTCAGCGATGGCGCTCTAACCGATTCCTTGGGTCCGTTTTCGATCACCGTCGACCCGCCGCGGAACACCGCGCCGCAAATCATGGGCAGCCCATCGCCTGAGATCGTCGTCGGCGAAGGCTATCTTTTCGAGCCTACAGCGTCCGACGCCGACGGCGACGAGCTGAGCTTCAGCATCGTCAACCGGCCATCATGGGCAAGCTTCGACGGCGTCACCGGTGCGCTCTCTGGCACACCGAGCCAAGCCGACCAGGGTCGCTATCTCGGTATTGTCATCACGGTCAGCGATGGCCAGCTAACGGATACGCTCGGCCCGTTCGCCATCAGTGTCGAGCCGCCGCCGAACGCACCCCCTGAAATCACTGGTATTCCGCCCGCCCAGGTTTTCGCCACCGAGCAGTACATATTCCAGCCTACGGCGTCTGACCCGGACGGCGACGCGCTCACCTTCAGCGCGACCAACCCGCCACCCTGGGCGGACTTCGACACGGCCACCGGCGCCCTCGTTGGCACGCCGGAGGAAGCGGACCAGGGCGCCTATACGGGCATCTTGATCACCGTGAGCGATGGCGAGCTGGTCGATTCGATCGGGCCGTTCTCCGTGACCGTCGAGGCGCCGCCGAACGATCCGCCAGAGATCATGGGGAATCCACCGGCCGAGGTGGTCGTCGGGGAGCCCTACAGCTTCGACCCCGTCGCCTCTGACCCCGACGGCGACGACCTCGCGTTCAGCATCGTCAACGCGCCGGGCTGGGCCAGCTTCGACACGGCCACCGGCAGCCTCGCCGGTACGCCGAGCGAGGCGGACCAGGGGGTGTACAGCGGCATCGTCATCACCGTAAGTGACGGGAGTCTCACCGACTCGCTCGGCCCGTTCGCCATCACGGTCGAGCCGACGGAGGACGAGGACGATGAGCCGCCGCCAAACGAGCCGCCGGAGATTTCGGGCAACCCGCCTGCGCAGGTCATCGTCGGTGCGCTTTACCTGTTCGAGCCGGTGGCGTCGGACCCGGACGGCGACGACTTGACCTTCAGCATCGCCAGGCGGCCCGAATGGGCCGCGTTCGACAGCGTCACCGGCGCGCTCTCCGGCACGCCGGGTGAGGCGGACCAGGGCGTCTACTCCGGCATCGTCATCAGCGTCAGTGACGGTGAGCTAACGGCATCACTCGGTGCCTTCGCCATCGCCGTCGAGCCACCGCCAAACGACCCGCCGCAGATCAGCGGTGATCCGCCCGCCCAAGTCATCGCCGGCGAACCCTATCAGTTCGAACCGCAGGCGTCGGACCCCGACGGAGACGAGCTGAGCTTCAGCATCGCCAACGCGCCCGAATGGGCCGCATTCGACACCAACACCGGAACGCTCTCCGGCACGCCGACCGAGGCCGACGAGGGCGAGTATCCCGGCATCGTCATCATCGTGAGCGACGGCGAGCTGACCGATTCGCTGGGGCCCTTCTCCATCACCGTGCAACCGCCGCCGAACGAAGCGCCGGAGATCTCGGGGACGCCGCCGCAGCAGGTGGTGGCCGGTGAGCCGTACCGGTTCGAGCCGGTCGCATCGGATCCGGACGGTGACGCTCTCACCTTCAGCATCGCCAACGCGCCTCCCTGGGCCGCCTTCGACACGGACACCGGGGCCCTGTCGGGCACACCGGTGGAGGCAGATCAGGGCGAGTATCCCGGCATCGTGGTCATCGTGAGCGACGGCGAGCTGACCGATTCGCTCGGGCCCTTCTCGATCACCGTGCAGCCGCCGCCGAATGATCCGCCGCAGATCAGCGGTGATCCGCCGTTGGAGGTTATCAGCGGGGAACCCTATCGATTCGAGCCCGAGGCGTCCGACCCGGACGACGACGATCTCAGCTTCAGCATCACCAACCGCCCCCCTTGGGCGACCTTCGACAGCGGCACGGGAGTCCTCTCAGGCACACCGGGCGAAGTTGACGAGGGCTCTTATCCCGGGATCGTCATCACCGTCAGCGACGGCGAGCTGACGGACTCGATCGGCCCGTTCACGATCACCGTCGAAGCACCGCCCAACGCTCCGCCGGAGATCGGCGGCGATCCGCCCCTGCAAGTGATCGCCGGCGAGCCCTATCGGTTCCAGCCCATCGCGACTGATCCCGATGGCGATGAACTCACCTTCAGCATCGCCGCACGGCCCGCCTGGGCAAGCTTCGATCCTGACACCGGGACCCTGTCCGGCACGCCGGGCGCAGCGGATGAAGGCGAGTATCCGGCTATCGTCATCAGCGTGAGCGACGGCGAGCTGACCGATGCGCTCGATCCTTTCACGATCACGGTGGAGCCGCCGCCGAACCGACCGCCCGAGATCACCGGCGATCCGCCCGCAGAGGCGACCGCTGGTGAGCCTTATCGGTTCGAGCCGGTCGCGTCCGACCCCGATGGCGACGACCTGAGCTTTAGCATCGAGGCGCGGCCCGCCTGGGCAAGCTTCGATCCGGACTCCGGTGCGCTGTCCGGCACGCCGAGCGCAGACGACGAGGGCGAGTACCAAGGTATCATCATTACGGTGAGCGACGGCGAGCTCACCGACACCCTGGGCCCGTTCGCCATCACCGTGGAACTTCCGCCGATCAGAGTGGACGAAGTAGCGCTCGAGATCGAGCCTGCGGAGAGCAGCGTGGACCTGACGTACGCTGCCATCGTAGGCGCGGACCTCGTGTCCACCTTCGGTACCGGTGTCTTTCCACTCGGCGGCTCGCTGGAACTGGAGGTCGAGTCTGCCGGGCAAGAGGTGCTCTCGGTGACCTTTGTCTCCCTGACCTTGGATTACCTGGTCGATCCCGACAACCCAGTGTCGATCTTCGTCGACGTGGACGACAACGGCATGCTCGTCACCGTGGAGGCTCGCTTCCCGTACGACGAGTCGATCAACCCCGGCAACCCGGTCGAGGCGTTCGACCCCCAGCTCTGGGTGCGTGCAGACGGTAGCGGTGAGAGTGACATCGGCACACAAACCGGGACCGGCGGTCAGCTGGTGCTCGAAGAACCGAGATACGCGTTCGTTGGGACAGCGAACACCTTTAATAGCCCCGCCGCACCGGATGGTTTTCCCCTGCAGCTGAATCCTTACAACCGGTTCTCACGCACCTTCGACGATGCGCCAAGCGACCCTCGATTCCTGGATGGATTGGTGAGCATCGAGGGTTGCCGTGTGCTGTTCCACGGCGCGTTTCTCGGCTATGCGGTGGCCGGCACCGGCCTGGTACAG
>JBCBZW010000159.1 GCA_039815145.1 Pseudomonadota bacterium | reverse complement strand
GGAGGGGGCGCTCGGGATTGAACTCAGCGCTGATGGCAAGTCGTCGCTGTGCATCCGTCGCGTCGAGGAAACGCCCACGCGGCTCCACTTGGCGTTCGTGGCGCAGAACCGCGCGCAGGTCGATGAGTTCTACCGCGCGTCTCTCGACGCTGGGGCAACCGACAATGGCGCACCTGGGATACGCCCGCAGTATAGTGGGACGTATTACGCCGCATTCGTTATCGCACCGGATGGTCACAACGTCGAAGTGGTGTGTCATGAAGCCTAGGCCCGTGGTATTGGCAGGGCAGTGCGCGGTCGTCGCGGCTGCGATCCCCGGCGGCGCGGTACAGGTGAGCTAAGAACGATGATCACCTGCTACCTCCGCTACACGATCGATCCAGCCAAGCTGGACGAGTTCGAACACTACGCCCGCCTATGGATCCCCCTCGTCGAGCGGTTAGGCGGCACCCACCACGGCTACTTCCTCCCCAAGGAGAGCGCCAACGATCTCGCCGTGGCGATGTTCACCTTCCCGTCCCTGGCCGACTACGAAGCCTACCGAACGAAATCCGAATCCGATGCTGACTGCCAGGCTGCCTTTAGGTACGCCGAGGAGACGCGGTGTATCCTTCGCTACGAACGCCAGTTCCTCCGTCCCATCTTCGGTCGCGATGCTTAGTGGATTGGACCGCTGATCCGGAGCAGGGGCTCCGGAGAGGACCACGACACCCGCCCCCACAACAGGCAAGGCGATGATCAAAGGCATCAACCACATCACCCTGGCGGTATCTGACCTAGAGTCCTCCGTTCACTTCTACGAAGAAGTCCTAGGCTTCCGCTTGGCCTCCCGCCACCCCGGCGGCGCCTACTTCGAAGCCGGCGACACATGGTTGTGCCTGTCGTTGGATGCCGCCGCATCTGCCCAGCAGCGCTCGGACTACTCGCACATCGCCTTCGACGTCAGTGAAGACGACTTCTCGGCCTTCGAAGCAAAGCTCCTGGCTTGCCGGGTACGGCTTTGGAAAGAGAACCGCAGCGAAGGACGCTCCGTGTATTTCCTCGACCCGGACGGCCACAAGCTCGAGGTGCACGTGGGCACCTTGGCGTCCCGGCTCGAAGCAATGCATGGGCGCCCCCGGTCAAACGCCTCCGAAGCCGGCTGTGCCCAGTAGTGGGCAGCCAGTCGGTGACCATGTACCTCCCTAGCGATGACGTAAGCACGTGACGACCGAGTTTGTCATCGACCTCGAGGAGATCGCTCGCCTCCCATCGCCCGAAGGCTTCAGCCTGGTCTCCATCCAGATACGGTACGACGGCGTGCTGCTAGCGCTGTTCGTCCGTGATCCGGGCGTCGAGGCGGTGACCGAGACGGTCGCTTCGAGCATCGGGATATTCCCGCAGACCCGCACGCAAGAGGCCCACGCCTATAAGCTCTACCGCATCGACGCCGAATCCTGCACCTGCACAGACCTCCCGGCACTCGACATCACGTTCCCGATGGTCGATGTGTTTCCGGACGGTCACATCATTCTCGCAGGGGCACGAAGCAGTTGGCGTGCTCCGGACGACGTCGATCTGAACGGTGCCATCGTGAGCCCTTCCGGCGAGCTCGTCCGGCGCATCCTGCTCGGCGACGGTATCCAGCATCTCGCCGTCGACCGCCTCGGACGGATCTGGGTGGGCTACTTCGATGAGGGGATCTGCGGCAACTTCGGATGGGGAGGTCCAGGACCGGACCCCGTTGGTGCGAGCGGTCTGGTGTGTTTCGCGCCGGACGGGAGCAGGCTGTGGGAATTCCCGTTCGCCAGCGAACCCGAGGTTATCGACGACTGCTACGCGATGAACGTGTTTGGAGATTCAGCGTACTTCTATTTCTACAGCGACTTCTCCCTCTGCCACGCCGCCTCGGACCACACGCTGCAGTACTGGCAGACGGGGCTCAGCGGTTGCTCGGAACTGGCCGTGCTGAACGACTGGGCCATGTTCAATGGCCAGTACGACGACCCGCCGAACACGATCTACTCCCTCACGCTCGCTACCGGCGCGGCCCCACGGGCCCGCAAGGGCGTCCTGAGGTTGCCGGACGGGGATCGCAGTGCCGAGATCGGGTGGATCGGTAGAGGCGACTCGTTGAACGTGGTGAAGGACGGCGTTTGGTGCAGCGCGCGACTGCGCGACCTGAGAGAACGCTAAGCGTCCCAGCGTGCTCGCATGGTGGGGCGATTCGATCACGCCGGCGCGTCGGTCTGGTCACGGCCTTCTGTAGCGTGTAGGTCGCTATTGTGAATCACTCGGTACGACCCCAGATAGACTCAGTAGGGCTGCAAGTGAGTATCGGCCTAGCCCCCCCCACGGGAACCTGGAATGACACAGGCGCAGGGCAGCGGGATCTTACTTGGGCACATCTCGAGCTAAGGAGCGGGATGAGACATGCCCCTGGCACTAAGGGTGACATCATGATCAAGACCTTGGCGATCGCAGTGATCCTCGGCCTCGGTGTGCTCCACGCGCCGGCATCTCTCGCGGCGGAGGAGCCGACGACGCGCACGGTCGGCGAGCTTGCGTCGGCGCTGGCCACAGAGGTGACCGGGGATGAAATCGCGCGGCTGCGGATGGGACTGGAAGCCCGTGGCCTTGGCGAGTCCGACGCGCAGGCCACCGCGACCCAAGCGGTCACGCGGTTGTATGTCTGTTTCTTGAACGCCGCCATCGCGCGGGACGTAGAAAACGGAGCGCCGCCTGGCGCCCTGCTGACGCTCCTATGGCAGTCCTACGAGTCCGACGCGCCCGCGTCTGAGACGCTCCACGTGCTCGAGGAGGGTGACATCTTCCGCGCGAGCGAACGGGCCGAGCCGTGCATGCTCAACGTGGCGCAGGAGTTTGGGGTCCTGGATATCCTCGAGCATGACTGATCGGGTGTCGGCTTCTCCCAGCTCCCTGGCACCGATGCCCTGAAGCGGTGGACGACGATGCGCGTACGCAGGGCTGACAGCGGCGAGGCAGACGCGATTCGGGCTCTCTACGTGTCCGCTTTCTCCGAGGGCGAGAACGAGCTCGTCGCATCCCTCGCGGTCGATCTTCTGACCGACGCCACCGATCCGCCAACGCTCTCGCTCGTCTCGCACGCGGGCGAAGAACTGCTCGGCCACATCGCGTTCAGCCCCGTGTTCGCCGAGGCCGGCGACCCTGCCCTTGGGTACATCCTGGCACCGCTCGGCGTGATGCCGGACCATCAGGGATCGCGCGTGGGCACCGCATTGGTGGAGTTCGGGCTCGCGCATCTTCGCGAACAAGGTGTGGGCGCCGTGCTCGTCTACGGTGACCCCGCCTACTACGGCCGCTTCGGCTTCGAGGCCCTCGCTGCTCAGGCGTTCGTGCCGCCCTATCCCCTGTCCCAACCTAAGGGTTGGCAGGCCCTGATCCTGGATAGTCGCGGAGCGCCAGCGCAGGCCAGCGAGATCACCTGCGTCCGTCCCCTGAGCGACCCGACCCTCTGGTAGGGTAGGGCCCGCTGCGAGCGGCAGCGGCACCCTAGAGGCTCACGCGCAATGTCCCGCAACGTCGAAGTCAAGGCGCGCATCGATGATCTCGCGCCGTTGGAAGCGCGCGTTCAGTCCATCGCCGACCACGACCCCACGGCGATCTACCAGGACGACACGTTCTTCCATTGCGAGACGGGGCGGCTCAAGCTGCGCAAGTTCTCGGACGGTCGCGGTGAGCTCATCTTCTACCGCCGAGGCGACACGGAAGGGCCGAAGGAGTCGTTCTACCTGCGGTCGGAAACCACTATGCCCGATGTGCTCGCCGAGTCCCTGGCGCTGGCCTATGGCGTGTCGGGCCGCGTCGAAAAGCACCGGGTGCTCTATCTCGTCGGCCGCACCCGCGTTCATCTGGACCGCGTGACCGATCTGGGCGAGTACCTGGAACTGGAGGTGGTGATGGAGGAGGGCGAAGCGGTGGAGGTGGGGATCGCCGAGGCGCAGGCCTTGTTGGAGCGCTTGGGCGTGGGTCAGCACTGTCTGGTGCAAGGGGCCTACGTCGACCTGCTCGCGCGAGGTGGATCGTGAACGTTCGCATCAGGCCGGCGCTCGAGAGCGATGCCGCCGAGATCGCTGACCTCTACGGCGAGTTCACGCGCTACCTTCGCGGCCTGGGCGAAGACGTACAGGAGCGCCTGACGGCGGCCGTCTTCGTGCGCGACGGATTCGGCCCGAACGCTGCCTTCTCCACGCTGGTGGCCGAGGCGCCGTCGTCGCCGCTGGTGGGGTACCTTATCTTCACGCTCGGCTACGACGCCGAGCACGCGCAGCGGATCCTGCACGTGGTGGACCTCTACGTGGCCGATCACTGCCGCCAGCAGGGGATCGGGGCGCAGCTGATGCGGGCGGCGGGTGAATCCGCGAAGGTACTCGGGGCGGCGCGTGCGCGCTGGATCGTGGCGCGCAGCAATACCGGCGCGCGTACCTTCTACGAGCGCCTGGGGGCTGAGGAGGTCGACGCGATGTACATGGAGTGGGTGCTTTAGGTTGTGGCGACGGCCCTGAACGAGATTCCAGGTATTGGCAAGACCTTTGCCAAGGACTTCACTGTGCGTGAAGACACTTACATCCCTGTGCAAGACAAGCGTTGGGTGGTGGTCGATCTGCCTGGCGCCAGTGGAGCGGGCTTGGTGCTGGCGCGCGCCTCCACGTCGGCGCAAGCGGCGCGTATCGGCGACCAAAGCGGCGGCCGGGTGGCCTTTTTCCTCGGCACGGATGATTTCGATCGCGACTACGCCAAGATGACGGCTCGTGGCGTCAACTTCGTACGGTCGCCTCGTCGAGAGCCCTACGGCACGGTGGCGGTGTTCGAGGACCTGTACGGTAATCTGTGGGACCTGCTGCAGCCGAACGGATAGCTTCGATGCGCGTGGTCTGCGCGACAAGGTCGCGCCTCGCGCCGATCCATCTGAATAGACACCAAGAAATGATAGTGATCTTCGGAAACTCAGGCTCGGGCAAGAGCACGCTGGCGCGCAAGCTCTCCGACCGTGCGGGCACCATCCGTGTCGACCTGGATGAAGTGTACTGGGAGCCGGATCAACCCGGCGTAGCCCGAGCGCCAGCGGTGGCGGCCCAGGCGCTGGATCAGCGCCTCGCCGGCCAGGCTGCGTGGATCGTGGAGGGGTGCTACGAAGTGCTCGCCGCCCACCTGCTCCCGCGCACGCCTCTGCTGATCTGGTTGGACCCAGGCGAAGCGGCGTGCCTGTCCCATTGCCGTGCTCGGCCCTGGGAGCCCCACAAGTATCCAAGCAAGCAAGCGCAGGATGAGAATCTCGCGATGCTGCTCGAATGGGTGAGCGATCACTACACGCGGTCGGGCGAAATGTCCTACGAGGCACATTCGCACCTGTACGCGGGCTACGACGGGCCTAAGCATCACCTTCGTCGCGCGGATCTGTCGGTGGATGAGATCGAAGCGCTCATCGAAGGATGACGATGGGCGGGCTTGGTGCTAGCCCCTTACGCCCGAAGGCGCTCGGCCACGAGGTAGGCGGCGCCACATACGCCGGCCCCGTAGATGAGCGAGGCGGAGAGTATCGAATGGAACTCGTAGTGGGCGTGTGCGGAGAACGCGGCGTGCAACCCCGCGTGCACGACCAGGAAGCCGCATAGGGACGTGCGGGCCAAGCGCCGGCGAGCGGGGTTCATGCTCGCGATCAGCGCGATGAGCATCGCGAACAGTGGCACGTGCGCTACGATGAAGACGATCTCGCCAAGGGAGTCATCAAGGGCTCGCAGCAGGGGCAGGACGCGCCACTCGTGGTTTGGCATCGCATCGAGTTCGTGCGTGCATAGCAGGCCGAGGCCTAGGTAGAAGATAGTATCCTTCATCGGGCTGTTCCAACCGTCTGCCTCACCCCGCCCAGAGGGTAACACCTCCTCTCACCAGGGCGTGGACGCGTTACCATGCTGACTCCTTAGGCCAGTATCCGAGCGCGACAGAAAGGAAGCTCCATGAAGATTCATTACATCGAGATCGTCACGCCGGACGCGGATGCGGTATGCGGCACGTACGCTCTGCTGGAAGGCGTCGAGTTCGGTGATGCCGACCCGAGCTTGGGCGGCGCCCGAACGGCCCCCCTCCCGGACGGGAGCATGCTCGGCGTGCGCGCGCCCATGCACGATGCTGAGAACCCGGTGGTGCGCAACTACGTGCTGGTCGAAGACATCCAAGCCGCCGTCGACGCGGCCGCCAAGGCCGGCGCCCAGGTGGCCCTGCCCCCCATGGAGCTTCCCGGCCACGGCACCTGTGCGATCGTCATTCAAGGCGGTATTGAGTCTGGTTTCTGGCAGCGTTAACTGTGTGGCGGTGTCAGCGCGATAGCGGCGCGTTCGCGATCGCTTGCCTGGGAGAGATCGTATGAGTGGTCCCTTTGCAGCGTGCGTCGGCGGTGTCGTCAGCGCGGATATCGCGGTGCCCGAGCACGCGCGCGAATTGCGCTTCTACGCGTCCGTGTTAGGCACCGGCGAAGCGCCCCTCTGGCGCGATGACCTGATGAACAACCACGGCACGCCCATCATTGGTCTGGGCGCGCGCAGCCCCGACTACGCGCAGCTTCCCCTGCAGTGGATGCCCCATCTGCAGGTCGCCGACGTCGCCGCCAGTGCGGTCGCCGCGGTCGAGCGCGGGGGCCGTGAGCTGATGCACGGCAAGGACGATGACGGCAAGCGTCAGTGGGCAGTGCTGGAGGATCCCAATGGAGCCGCCTTCGGCGTCATACCGGCCATCCCGCCGGACGCCTTGCCGTCGAGCGCCGATCACGCATCGCCCGAGATGGGCCGGATCGTCTGGCTCGATCTGACCGTGCCGGATGCGGTGGCGACACGCGATTTCTACCGCGAGGTGGTGGGGTGGTCGCCCCAGGCCGTCGAGAAGGAAGCTGCAGGTGAGCGCTACACCGACTACAACATGCGGTTGGAGAATGAGACGCCTGCCGCGGGTATCTGCCACGCGCGCGGGGCGAACGCGACGCTACCGCCCGTGTGGATGATCTACTTGCCCGTAGGCGATCTCGCCGAGAGCATCCGCCGCGTGCGGGCAGAGGGCGGTGAGGTCCTCCAGGTCACGGCGCATACCGCGGGCTCCCAGGCGCACGCGGTGGTGCGTGATCCCGTGGGCGCGTGCTTTGCGCTGGTGCCGGGCTAGGCGGCGGGAGGAGGGCTCAGTGGCAACCGAGGCATCGTCAGCGCAATGGTGAGGGTGGTGTATCGGTGGCGGGTCGCCCCAGAGCACTACGACGCCTTCTTAGCCACCTGGCGTGCCACCACGAATCGTATTCACGACACGGTGCCGGGCGCCCTTGGCAGCTTCATGATGAGGTCCTCAGCGGATGGGTGCGACGTGCTGACCATCGCGCGGTGGACGTCGCGCGAGGCCTGGGAGCGCTTCTGGGGCGATGAGCGTCCGCCGCAGATGCAGCGCATGGGCGCGCTCGCGCACCGCGTATCCGTCGAGGTGTTCGAGGAGATCGAGGACCACACGCGGTCGCCGTCGATGTAAGAATAGGGCTGGTTCGCCAACAGCAGCGAGCGCAACAACAGGTTTCGATGGCAAAGAAGAAACGCCCTTACCTTGCGCTCTTGCGCGGTGTTAACGTCGGCGGTCACCACAAGCTGCCTATGGCCGAGCTGCGCGCCGCCCTCAGCGAATCGCCGCTCGGCGAGGTCAAGACGTACATCCAAAGCGGCAACGTCCTGTGCCTGTCGTCCCTAACGGCGAGCGGCGTGGAGCGCCAACTGGCCAAGACCCTGGAGGAGAGCTTCTCCTTCAAAGTGCCTGTCCTCGTGCGCGACGCCGACCAATGGCGCACGCTGCTCGGGGCGAATCCTTTCGCCGAGCAGGCGCAGGCCGCCCCCAACCGCGTGCAGGTGGGTATCGCCAAGGCGCCGCTGGCGGCGGATGCGGCCGAGGCGCTGCAGGCCATGGCGACACGAGGGGAGGAGGTGGTGGCCGCTGGTGAAGCGCTGTGGATGCACTACCCGGCAGGGATCGCCGATACCAAGCTCACGCCTGCAAGACTGGATCGGTGTGCGGGCTCGCCGGTGACCACGCGCAACTGGCGCACCGCCCTGAAGCTGCAGGAAATCCTCCACGGCCTGTCGGCCCCCTAGGAGAAGGACATGCGGGCGATTCACGACGACATCACCACCCTGGATGTGGACGCGATCGTCAACGCGGCTAACAGCACTCTGCTCGGCGGTGGCGGCGTGGACGGCGCCATCCATGCGGCCGCCGGGCCGGCGTTGCTCGAGGCGTGCCGGCTGCTGGGTGGCTGCGAGACGGGTGATGCCAAGCTCACCCCGGCCTACCGCCTGGCGGCGCGGTTTGTCATTCACACCGTGGGCCCGATCTGGCACGGCGGTGACCGCGGAGAACCGGCGTTGCTCGCCGCGTGTTATCGCCGATCACTGCAGGTGGCATCCGAGCAGGGCTGCGTCAGCATCGCCTTCCCGTGCATCAGCACGGGCGCGTATGGCTACCCGTCGGTGCCTGCGGCCAACGTGGCCATCGAGACGGTTCGTGCCACCCTGGCGCAGCCGACGATCAGTGTGCGCGAGGTCATCTTCTGCTGCTTCTCCGCGGACGATCTCACGCTCTACGAGGGCTTGCTGCCATAGTGGCCCTTGGGCTCTGCCAGTGGCGGAGCGTCCGGGCGAGGTGCCTTCAGTGCACCCACCCGCTAGAGTCGATGCTTAACCCTTTCATTGATCCACAAGGTGAGCACAATGGAGACCTCCCCGATAGCGCGCGCGCTACATCACATGTACCAGGCGCGCTTGGACGCAGACGTAGAAGCCTGCGTGGCGCTTTTCGCCGAGACCGGTATCTATCGCATGGCAAACGTCTATGACGCGGGCGGTGAGCCGCTCCAGGCTGAGGGGCACGAGGCGCTACGCGCGGCCCTGACGTCGCTGGTCGAGACCTGGCGCTGGGTCGACCGCGAGGAGCTGTCGCTGGTGGTGGAGGGCGATCGTGCCTGCGCGCTCTACCGCTTGCGGTTGGTGCATCTGCCGAGCGGTGAGGAGATCGACACTGAGATGATGGATCACGTCACCTTCGACGGCGATGGCAAAGCCACCACGTTCGAGCAGTTCGTGGACACGGCGCTGGTCGCGCGCCTCAGCGCGTAGAACCGGATATGCGGGCGCGCAGCGGGTGCGTCGACGTGGAGCCCCGATGGGCACGACCGAGCAACTAGCGCCGCGTGGTACGGTGCCTACTATGGCTTCTTCCCGAAAGGTACGAGCTGCTCTGAAGAAGCTCCTGGAGCCTCACCTCGAGGCCGAAGGCTTTTCCGGGCGCTATCCTCACTTCCGCCGACGGGAGGGAGAGCGCTTGCATCTGCTGTCCGTGGTGCACGACAAGTGGGGCGGGGGCTTTGTCCTCGAGTTCGCCGATCATGCCCCGGGGCCGCTGACGACGCCCTGGGGTGCGGTGGTGGAGGAGGCGGATCTCGACGTGGCGTACGCAAGCTCCGATCAGCGGGCACGCTTGGTCAGCACCGAGTCTGCACGCGGCATGGCGGAGGACTTCTACCGCTACGAGCACATCCGTGAGGACCGCGCCGCGTGTGAAGCGCTGGTGAGCGAGGTGGTGCAGCGCTTTCCCCAGGTCAACGAGTGGCTGCGCACGGGGGGCTGCGGGCCTCACATCGCCCCGTATTCGCCGAGCAGCGCAACCTCCTAGCGCGCTGCGATCAACACGCTTGACAGGTGCCCGTGAGCGGCGCCAGCGGTTGCACGGGGCGACGACGCGCCTGCTACGCTGCTCGGACCCTTGGCTTGCCGAGTCCTACGGTCGTCTATGTCCATGTCCACGGTCAGATCGCTCTTCATCGGTACTTGTCTCCTCAGCGTATCCGCCCTCGCTTGGGCGCAAGCCACGCGGGTGGACCCCGCCTGGCTGCGCAGCTTCGAGTTGGCTTGGGATGCGAAGCCCGAGGCCTTGTCCTCCAAGGCGTCCATCACCGCACCCGGTGAGCCCGGCCAGGCGATGGTCGTCAATGG
>JBCBZW010000158.1 GCA_039815145.1 Pseudomonadota bacterium | reverse complement strand
TGGCGGTAGTAGCTGTGGGCGAGGCCGGAGAGGGTGTCGCGCTCCGCCAGCGTGTGCGCGTGGCTCTTGTCGGGGGAGCTCAGCTTGAGCTCGTCGAGCTGTTGGTCGAGCGTGCGGTACTCGCGCAGCACCAGGTTCACGGTGGCACGCAGGGGCACGCCTTCGCTGCTGAACAGCGTGAACTGTTGGCGCACGCTCTCCACCACACCCACGAAGCTGTTGCGCAGCTGACCGCCGCCAAGGCTCAGGGAGTCGCCGGGGAAGTGGCGGTTCCAGCAGAAGGTGACGATCGGCGGTGCGTGGCTGCTCGATTCCACCTTGGCGAGCTGATAGATCTGATCGGTGAGTGAGGTCACCGACGTCGCATCCACCCCCGTGCCGTCCTCCGTGGTGTCGAAGAACAGCTCCACGCTGAGCTTCTCGGCCTGACCGCGGACGAACTGCTGCAGGGGTGCGTCGAGGCCCGGGATCGCGATCTCCCCCAGCTGCACGCCCTTCTCGAGGCTGAATTCCTTCGGATTGAACTGCACCGGGAAGGAGCGCTCGGTCTCCGTGACCTTGCCCTTCGGGTCGACGCGACTCCAACGCGCGATGATGACTGCTAGTTCCGGGTTCGCCATGGTGCTTTCCTACGCCTCGCCTGCCTCATCGCTCCCAGGAGCGGGTGCGCTCCTGGTAGTTGCGCAGGGAGCCTTCCTCCTCCACCCGCGCTTCGCGCTGCTGCTCCTCGCGCAGGGCGGCGCTCACCGCCGCCACGATCTGCGCCAGGGTCTCCGGCGCGAGGGCGGAGGAAGTGCTCATGGCGCGAAACTGGTTGACGACCTTGTCGATGTACACCTGCACTGCGTGGTCTCCTTAGGTGAGTAGGTCGCCGATGCCGCGGGCCGCGCCGCGCACGCCCGTGCCAAGGGCACGCGCACCATCGGCCAGGGCGCCGGCGGCGGAGGAGATCGCGGTGGCGAGTTCGCTGGCGCCACTCATCAGCACCAAGCCCTCGTGCACGATCTCGATGGATTCGATGGCGACGTTGCTTTGTTGCGCGTTGAGCTGGGGTGCCGAGTAGCGGGCGGGCAAGCCGCGCTGGAAGCCCCACACGGTGTGCGGCTCATGGGCGTCGTTCAGCAGCGTGATCACGCCATCCTTGCGCTTAAAGTCGCCGTTCAAGAACCCTTCGAACCACTCCCACAGGGCAGTGCCTCGGGTGACGCCACGCTTGAGCACAATGCGTCCCGGCTGCACCCGCGTCGGGAACTTGAGCACCGTGCCGTTGCGGCCGCCTTCCTCGTATTCGTGAATGTCCAGGGTGGTCTCGAGGCCCGTGCACTCGTTGAACCCGCCCACCGGTTCGTCCAGCACGTTGCGCAGGGTCACGGTGGTAAAGGACTTGGCGAGGGAAGACGCCGAGTCGACGAGGCTCACGGTGAAGTTGAATCCCAGCACGGGATCGTCGCGCTGCATGGGTCAGGCTCCAGTGGTCAAGGACAGGGTGGATTCATTCACGTACAGGGCGTTGTCCTGACGCCCCACGCGCAGCACGATGAACTCCATGGGTTGGCTCGGGGCCACGCCCACCAGTGCGTGGAGGCGGCCATTCGCCCGCGCGTCCGGGGGGTTGTTCTCCTCATCGCACTTGATGAAGTAGGCCTCTTGGGGACTCGCGCCTGCGAGCGCGCCTCCTTGCCACAAGCCGGTGAGTAAGCTCGATAGGCTCTGGATCAGCTTCTGCCGCGTGGCGAAGTGGTTGGGCTCGAACACGGCCCACTGGGTACTCATGTCGATGGCCTTGCGCAGGAACAGCAGGAGCCGACGCACGTTGATGAAGCGCCAGAGGGGATCGCTGCTGAGGGTGCGGGCACCGAGGATGCGCAGGCCCCGCGCGCTGCCTTGGCGCAGCACGTTGATGGCGGCGGCGTTGAGCAATTCGTGCAAGCGGTCATCCACCGTGGCCGTGAGCCCCTGCAGCCAGGGCAACGGGCTATTGGCCGGGGCGCGGTGAACGCCGCGCGCCAGGTCGTGGCGTGCGATACACCCCGCCACGTGCCCGCTCGGCGGGATGGCACGCAGGCTATCGGCATCGCCGGCCGGCTCGATCACGCGCACCCAGGGGTAGTAGAGGGCGGCGTAGCTGGTGTCGAAGCGGCTGCGCCAGGCGCGGATGGCGGCGGTGCCGTTGGCATCGTCGCGGGCGGCGCTCGCCGGCGGATCGAGCAGGGCGAAGCGGTCGCCGCGCTGCTCGCAGTGTTCGACCATGGCCGCCTGCACCTGGGCGATCTGCGCGGCGGTGAATTCCGGCGGCTGCTCGAAGGGTAGGGCGGGCTGGTTCGGCGGCGCCAAGGCTGGCGGCGGCGGCGGGCAGGGTCGGCACGGGTCCGGGTCGGGACGCACCACCGGGGTGTACTCAGGCGCCGGTTGCGGCTGGATCACCACGTCGGGGGCGGCGATGACGGCCACCTCGTCGATATGGTTCAAGGTGCTGAGACCTCGTTGACCCGATGGCTGCGTGGGCGCGCCGAGATCAGTCGCCGACGTTGCACCGATGTAGTCGGTCGGGGTCAGCGCTGCCAGCCCGTCGGCACCGCCCTGAAGGCGTTGCAGGCCGGCCGGCGCGTCCAGCAGGTTGGGTATCGCCGTGGGGGCATCGGCCTCGATCACCACGGCTGGCGCGGGTGCCGGGAGCGGCTGGGCGTCGGCAAGCCGCGTGGGGTAGGTGGGTTTGCGCAGCACGTCGGGCGCGTAGCGCGGCGCCTGCGGGATCTGCTCCAGGGCGTTGGTCTGCTGGATCAGTCGCCCCGCCTCGTACACGTCCAGGCGCCAGGCGAGGCGTTGGATGGTCCACGGGAGATCTGCGTCGAAGCCCTCGAGGGGACGGTCGTAGGGCAGGGCCTGGGTCGGATCCGGATGCACCCAGTAGAGTTGTGAGGTCGCCGCATCGATGTGGCTGATGACGCGCAGGGCCTCGCGCACACCGCCCGCGCCGTCGTCCTGGCGCAGGCGCACGAGTGCGGCGCGCTCGAAGCCCGCGATGGCTGACACCTGTGCACGGTCATCGCGGCCGTGGCCGGGCGAGACCGCGCCTTGCGCGAGCACCTGCGGGATCAACTGCACGCGCAGGGCATCGCCCCACACGCCCGGGCTGGACGCTACCAGGCGCCAGGTGAGCGCACCGACGGTATCGCTCAGCCACAGGCTGGCCGCACGGGCTCGCTGGTCTCCCGTGGCCGCCGTCACGCGCACCACCCAGCAGCGCTCGCCGCCGCCCTCGAAGAAGGCATGCACGGCGTAGGCGAGATAGCCTGCGCCGATGAAGCTGCCGAAGTGCGCTTGGAACTGCCGAAAGGACTGCACCGGCACGGGCTCGTTCACCGGCCCGCGTTCGGCGACACCGACGAAGGCTGCGACGTCCGTGCGCAGGGCGGAGATGCCCGGCGCCGAGGCGTCGACCCGTTCGTAGAAGACTCCCGGCCGCGCGTAAGCGTTCATGCTACGGCTCGAGTTCCATGGTGAGCTTCTCGTGGCACAGCTCCATGCTCTCGATGGCCACTTCGTTGCCCGTGGCGTTGAGTCCCGGGCCGTCGATCTTGTTGATCCACGCGTTCTCGAAGTTCCAGCGGATCACCGGCTCGTGGGCCTCGTTCATCAGCGTGATGCTGCCGTTGCGCCGATCGTCCACGCCGTTGGCGATGTTGGTGAACCAGCGCCAGAGCGTGTCGTCCTGCACGTACCCGCGCTTGAAGCTGAGGTTGTCGTACTTGCGCAGGCCCACGAGCTTGCGCACGTGGTTCTCCGGATCATTGCCCTCGCGGTATTCGGTAGGGTCGCCGTGGGCGGAGAGACCGCCCACTTCCGAGAAGCCTGCGATCGGCGTGTTGTCCATCTCGACGACGAAGTTGAAGCCGCGGAATGGATCGTTGCGATCATTGGTGGCCATGGAGATATGCTCCTGGTGAGGAAAGGGGTTAGCTGTCGGCGTTAGCCGTCCACTGGCCGATGCGGATGATCACGAACTCGGCAGGCCGCACCGGGGCCACACCCACCTCAGCGATCAGGCGCCCGTTGTCGATGTCGGTCTGGGTCATCGTGCTGCGATCGCAGCGAACGAAGAACGCCTCCTCCACGGTGGCTCCCTCGAGGGCGCCGTTGCGCCACACCACCGTCAGGAAGTTGGTGATGGTTCGTCGCACCCGCGCCCAGGTGTCTTCCGCGTTCGGTTCGAACACCACCCACTGCAGGCCCTGATCGAGGGAGTTCTCGAGGAAGATCATCAGGCGACGAACACTGACGTAGCGGTAGGCGGTGTCACTGCTCATGGTGCGAGCGCCCCAGACGCGCAGGGCTCGGTTGGCGTCGCGGAAGTCGGCGGTGACGTTGATTCCGCGCGGGTTGATGATCTCCTGCTCGCCGCGGTTGATCGTGCGCTGCAGGCCCGTGATGCCGCGAACCACGACGTTGGCTGGTGCCTTGTGCACGCCGCGGTCGTTGTCCGTGCGGGCGTAGATGCCGCTGACATGACCGCTCGGCGGTATCGGCACCTGGCGGATGTTGGCGAGGTTTTGCGGCAGGGGCTCGGCGATGGTCAGCCATGGGTGGTAGACGGCGCCGTAGCTCGTGTCGAACTGCTGGCGCTGTTCCTGCACCGCTACCAGGTTGTCGTCGTTGGGGCCGTGGGCGTCGAGTACCGCGAAGCGATAGGCATCGCGCTCGCAGTGATCGATCAGTGCCTGCTGAACCGTGACGCTGCTCTGGCCGGGGATGGCCACGATGGAGATGTCGCGCACGCTGCGCAGGCTGTAGAGGCCCGTGCGCAGCTGTGGCTCATCATCGTCGACGCCCACGTACATTGCATCGCCCATGGTGGCTGGCGAGTCCGCGCCACCGTCCGCGGGGTGACGGGCGGGGCGTTCGAGGCCGCTCGGCAAGGTGTCCGTGAGCGCCTCGGGGCCAAGGCGCACCGCTTCGGCCTCGGCGGCGTCGGCCGCCGTGTCCCGTACGCGGATGTATCGCGATTCGCCTTCAGAGCGGCGATCCCACAAGCGCAGGGCCACGCCGTCGTCATCCGTCTCGTTAGGCGGTGTCCAGGTGGTGCCGAGGATCCGATGCACGTAGTGACGATGGCGGTGGTCCATCGACAGGTGGCGGAAGGTCTCGCTGTCGCGCACCTGGGCGTTGCGCGAGGGGATCGCCGGGTGGGGACGGTCGAGGAGGAACACCGTGAGGGCGAACTCGCGCGAACGCACACCGAGCTGTTGGCCGCCGAGTAGCGCGGTGTTGTGGGCGGCCACCTGGGCCGCGCTCAAGCCAGGGCCATCCAGCTCCACCAGGTTGTTGGCGGCTCGGTCGATGCGCCGCACCTTGAGTGGGTCTCCCACGGGGGCGCCGGTTTGCGCGTCGAGCAGCTCCAGGAGCGTGCCCGCCTCGACGCCGGTGAGGGTGTTCAGGTGCAGCTCCAGCGGCGCGGCGATGCTGGTGAGGCGTGCGCGCGAGGCCAGGCCCTCGGGCTCATCGTTGATGGCGATGAGCAGGCGATTGCCGGCGCTGCCGCGGTCCAAGGCGCGCACTTGTAGCAAGGGCCGTCGCTCGGCGACGGGCTGACCTGCCTCGTGACTCAGGGCCAGGGCTTCGGTCAGGAGGATCTCGCGCGGGCTGGCGTCGGCGGCGTCGGCCGCCAGGCGGTGGTAGTGCACGTCCCCCGAGGCGAGCGTGATGCTGATGAACTCATCTTGCAGATAAGGGGTGGCGGGGTTCGATCCATCGGAGGTGAGCAGTTCGGTGCCAGCCTCCGCAGTGGCCAGCGCCAGCACCAGGTCTTGGCGCCCCGCAACGGGCGTCGGCGCGTGCTGGCGTCGCACCTCGGCGCCGGCCGCGTGCGCCTCCCGCACGGGGGCGGTGAGCACGACGGCGCCGGCGTCCGGTGCGGCGCTGCGTGGGTCGACGATCTCCGCCACGGTCACGTACTCCGCCTCGGGGTCCGCGCCCACACGCAGCACATCGCCGGCGGCCAGCCCGAGGCGATTGTCGAGGCTGAGGACGATGCCGCCCGAAGCGATCGCACCTGTTAGGCGCTTGGCGGACGGGCTGGCGGCGTCGCCCACCGCGACGCCGAGCGGTGGATCGGCCTGGAGGGTGATGCGGCTCAGGGTCTCGTCGACGGCGGCGATGATCGCCGTGTTGGTCGGATCTCCCCCGAAGGCGATCTCCTGGCCGACGTCCAGGCTGGCGACATCATCCAGGTCGATGCTCTGGGGCGCGACGGCGGTGACCGTTCGCTCGTCATCGGCCACCGTGACGGCGCTCGCGAGGGTGCCGAAGGGATAGCTCGCGTAGGCCGGGACGTCGAGGTCGATGGTAGACAGTTGTCCCAGGCGCCGGACTTCCGGTCCAGCCCCGGCGCTGTCGATCACCACCAAGGTGCCGACGATGAAGCCAGCTGGGTCCGTCGCCACGATCAACTCGCCTGCGTTTGCGGCCAGGGCCAAGGTGTCGCTCGCCGCACCGAGGGTGGTGGGATCGAGGGCCGTCACCGGGGTGGCGTCGTCGTGCCCGAAGGCCAGGGGACCGGAGAGCGTCAGGCGCACGAGCGTGCCACCTGCGGTGGCTGCCGCTGTCGCCCGCGCGTACTGCGCGGTGGCCGCTGCAGCGCCGAGCTCCAGCACCACGGACACGGTGGCGAGCCCGGTGAGTGCGGCGGCATCACCGCCGGCATCGACGACGATCTCCGTCGCCCCGCGCTGCGCCGCCGCCGCGAGGGACATCACCCCTCCAGTATTGGGGAATGTCACTGCGTCCGGGGTGCGGGTGAGTTCCTCGATGCTCACGCCAGGCGCGTGGCTGTTGTGCAGCGGCGTGCTCAAGGTGAGGTGTGCCTCGCCAGCGCTCACGCCGCCCACGGCCACCTGGCGATACTCGGCACGGCTGCCGTCGCCGACCCGCAGCCAATCGCCGTCGGCCACGCCACCGGGGTCGAGGGCGTACAGGGCGGGAGGATCCACCGCGGTGCCGCTGCCCTGGGGCACATCGCGCAAGAGTACGCTGGCCGCATCGCCCGCCTGGGCCCGGTCGAAGAGCATCCGATCGGCGTGGCTGGCGCCATCCGGCAGCACGCGGGTGAGGTAGGCACGGCGGCCGCCGTTGGTGAAGTAGCCCTCCACCGCATGGGGCAGGTAGGCGTGCACGTTACCGTCCGGGCTGGTGAATCCGTCGAAGTCCAGCGGGTCGCCGAACACCCGCCGGAAGTCGCCCACCCCTGTGATCAGCACGGGGGTGTCCTCCGGTCCGAATTCAGTACACCCGACGAGACCCGTTGTGCTCGTGCTAACGCCCTCGATAGGGCGCGTGCCCGTGTTGACTTCCTCGACGTAGACACCAGGAGCGCGATACTCAGGCATGGGACTTCTCCGCTCGGCGGGCCATTTCAGCGTCGCCGTAGGTCATTGGGGAAAAACGATGTCATGGTGGTAAGCCGGCTGGTCGTAGTCCGGGCTCAGGAGCTGCACCAGCGGTTGCGGCAAGTCCGCTCGGCTCGAGGTCAGCTCGAATTGGGCGACGCGCGACAGGGGAGGCAGGCGCCAGTCCCCGTGCCCGTCGCTCTGGGTGGCGTACAGGGCGACGCGGTGGTACTCAGGGTCGGCGCCCGAGGAAATCTCCACTGCCGCGGCACCGTCGAAGTCCGTCAGCGCGTCGACGAAGAGGGTCGGATCGGCGCCGAGACCGTCACGGGTCACGCTGTTCTGCGCGCCCGGGTTCTGCACCGTAGCGCGCACGGCGACCGCGCTCGTGGCATGGGAGTAGGCCGTGGGGAACCGCAACGTCACGCGGGCCGACTGGTCATCGGTGGACGCGCCCTCGACACTCGTCACCGGGATGTACTCCGCGCGATCCGCATCGTCCGGGGCGATCGCCAACACATCGTTGGGGCCCAGGTTGACCCGGTCGGAGAGGAGCAGTTGGGTGTCGCCTTCGCTGACGGTGGCGAGCAACCGCTTCTCCTCACCTATCGCGGCTACCAGGTCGACGGCGCGCACTGTAGTGGTGGTGGCGCGCTCGCGGTAGAGGCCCGGCTGCAGGTGCACGAGGGTGGGCGATTCCATCACCGTGATCGGATCCACATCGCGTGGCGGGAAGCTCGGCCACACCCCCGTGATCGCCACGTCGACGCCAGCGAGTGGTGCCCGACCGATCCCCTGTACCCGCATCGCGCGGCCCTGGGCGCGCACCGGT
This sequence comes from Pseudomonadota bacterium, assembly GCA_039815145.1. Classification (NCBI taxonomy): domain Bacteria; kingdom Pseudomonadati; phylum Pseudomonadota; species Pseudomonadota bacterium. The sequence continues at coordinate 1,925 of JBCBZW010000158.1, read as the reverse complement.
GCCCGGTGCAAGGGCAGGTCCCCGAGGTCGGTGGGGTCGAAGGTGTCCGGGAAAGTTGGGAACGGGCCGATCGCGGCGGCGAGTTGGCGCGTCAGGTAGCGGGCCGCGCTCACCTGTAGCGCCACGGTGGTGGGCGCGGCGTGCAGGTTCGGAAACCGCTTCGCAGGCTGCGCGCTCACGCCCACGATGGCGCCCGGTTTGCTGTGGGTGACCAACTCGGTGTGCGGCGTGGTCACGCGCAAAGGCTGGCGCACCGGTTGTCCCGTCAACTCGTCGAGCATGCGCGCACGCACGAGCGCCCAGCGACGCTCGGCTAGCGCCGCTGGTCTGGGCTCGCAGTACGACCACGAACGCTCACCGACGGTGACGGTGCGTGTGCTCACGGCGTCACCGCCTCGGCCGGCACCTGTGGGCGCGCGATCCCTGGCCGCGCATCCACCGAGGTGACGTCGGCGACCGATGAGGACTCACTGGCGCTATCGACCAGCAGGACGGAGACCTCGTAGGACACGCAGAGGTTGTAGGAGGCCTCCAGGGCGTCCCAGACACGGGTGATCTCCTCCAGGCCCATCGGCTCCCAACGCACGGTGATCCTGGCGTCGCTGCTGGCGAGGTCGTCGCGCAGGCGCACCCCGGTCAGGGTCGGGAGGTCATGAAAGGTCTGCAGCACCTTGCCCACGAACGCCTGTTCGAGGTGAGGCCCTGCGTTGCCGCTCTTCTCGCCGGGCACGATGGGCGTCATCAGGTAGTGCAAGCGCAGAGGCAGGGGGCGCCTGGCCAGGCGGTTTTGGGCGGGCCGCGGACGGGGCTGATTGACCAGATTCTCGTCGCGATCGATGCGGTAGAGCCACACCGACAGACCGGCTTCGTTGGCGTCCGCCATCTCCGGTGGGGTGTTGGCCGTCACCACCATGTCGCCGCCGTCGTTGGGGTTGAAGCACAGGCGTAGATCGGCGTCGGTCTCGAACTGCTCTCGCAGGAGCTCCGTCAGGGTGATGGTGGTGGCGCGTAGGACGGTATGCATGGCGACTAGTTGATCGATGGATGCTGCCGTTCGCAGGGGTTGAGCACGGCGGCGACCAGGGCGCCGGCCAAGTCGCCAGCGGTGCGGTCACCCAAACGCCAGCGGTTCGGGCAGCGCTGCTCGAGCCAGACGTCACCGTTGGCGGCCAGGGCGATCACGGTGACGTCGGGAAACTGCGTCATCAGGTGGTTGACCAAGCTCTCCTTGTCCGGTTGCTCATCGGCGATGACCACGGCATCTGCCTCGTCGGCGCGAAGGGCGAGGAGCACGCTGATGGAATCTGTGGCGTGACCCGTCAGCACGATTCGCTGAGGTTGGGCCGCGCCTAAGACTCGCTCCAGTCTGGCGTCGATCAATGGGTGCTCCCGTACCAACACCCGGATGCCTGCTTGCGCATTCGTCATGGCGGTGATCCTGCGCGGCGTCAGGCGTGTGGCGCCATGGACCTGTTGGGGTAGGCGTGGGACTCGATGGTCCAGGACTCGAAGGGCCCCTCGGTGCTGCTCTGTCAGTACCTTTCGTATCGGAGATAAACGTAAGGAACTGAATCGACTGGTGTGTGGGGTACTGGTTCCCCCAGTACTCCAAGGGTCGTGGAGTCAGGTGTTGCATTCGCAACAAACTGCCTGGTGCGCACGATAGCTAGCCGTTCGGCGGCGCGTGCGAGGCCGCATGAAGGTGGTGGTCAGCCGTTGGCGCTAGGACTAAGTAGCAACCGAGTTTTGTTTGGTGCTAGGGTGATCTGGGCCAGCGCGCCGTGTGCCGCGAGCAGCCCTCCGCCCAACGCTGTTTCCGAGTTTGCCGTTGCCGTTCGTCGGTCAATACGGCATCTGCTGTTCGCGCCACGCGTCGTTCGTGGGCATCAGGATAGGAGCACGCCCCTTCGCCACCCAGGGCAGCA
>JBCBZW010000157.1 GCA_039815145.1 Pseudomonadota bacterium | reverse complement strand
GCTCGAGATCGCGACGCCGGCGGCGGTGCTGAGCAGCAACAGTTTTCTCGAGGAGTTGATCTCGCGCGCACCGTCGACCTCGACCGGTGCGCCGCCAGAGATCCTGTCATTGGATGACCCCGCACCTGATGCAACCGATAACGCGACGACGTTGCCGCCGGTGGAGCAGGGTGGCGGGCTCTCGCGACCCGCCTATGTGCTGTTCACCTCCGGCTCCACCGGCACGCCGAAGGGCGTGGTGCTGCCGATGGACACGCTCGCGCGCCTCGTCCGCTGGCAGAACGCGCGCTCGGGCGCCGAGGCTTGCGCGGTGACGCTCGCCCTGGCGCCGGTCGGCTTCGACGTCGCCTTCCAGGAGCTGCTCTCGACGCTCGTCGCCGGTGCTCGTCTGGTCATCGCTGAGCGGTCGACGCGTCGCGATCCAAGCGCGATTCTCGAGCTCATCGAGGCGGAGGGTGTCACGCGCCTGTTCGCACCCTGCATCATGCTCGATGCCATCGCGCAGGCGGCGGATGTGAGTGAGGGGGCCGACGACGTGTCGCTGCGCGAAGTGATCACGGCGGGCGAGGCGTTACGCGTGTCACCGGCGATGCGACGGTGGTTCACGCGTCTGCCCGGCGTCGTGCTCGACAATCAGTACGGTCCTACGGAAGCGCACGTGGTGTGCGCGCACCGGCTCGAGGGCGACCCGCAGGCATGGGAGGCTCTGCCGCCCATCGGTTACCCGTTGCCAGGGACTCGCCTGGAGGTGCTGGACCGCGTCGGTCGGCGTCTGCCCGCGGGTGTCGTGGGCGAGCTGCACATCGGAGGGGCTGGTCTTGCGCACGGCTACCTTGCGAGTCCGCGCCGCACCGCCGAGGCCTTCCTGCCCGATGCCGAGGCGGGCGACGGCGGCAGAGCCTACCGCACCGGTGATCTCGTGCGGCGACGAGGGGATGGCAGCCTCGAGTTTGTCGGCCGACGCGATGCGCAGGTAAAGCTGCGTGGGTTTCGCGTCGAGCTCGGCGAGATCGAGGCGACGATCATGCGACACGACAGCGTGCGCAACGCCGCCGTTTGCCTGCAGGAGGGCACGGAGCGGGCTTCGGCCCGTTTGATCGCGTACGTCGTCCCCGCCATCGAAAGCGCACAAGCGGACCTACGAACTTGGTTGGCAGACGAGTTGCCCGGCTACATGCGTCCGGACGTGTTCGTCGAGCTGAGCGAGCTGCCGCTGAGTGCAAACGGCAAGCTGGACCGTCGGGCGCTCCCCGAGCCACCGGACGCCGCCACTCCGCGCGATGGCGTCGAACCGCGCACGGAGATGGAACGGCTCATCGCCGATGAGATGGGACGCGTGCTCGGCCACGACGCCGTGGGCGCGCACGATGATTTCTTCGAACTCGGCGGTCATTCCCTGGCGGCGATCCGCGTCGCCACCCAGCTACGCAGTGTGTTGGGTTGCGACATCCCCGTGGTGCAACTGTTCGAGCAGGCGACACCGGCGAAGCTCGCCGCGTGGCTGGAGGCTCGAGCAGGTGACGGCGATTCGGCGGAGGTGACCCCGCCGGCGCGCCGGGAGCTGCCCGTGGAGCGGCCGCTCTCGCCGGCGCAGGAGCGGTTGTTCACACTCAATCCGCAGGTGCCGCCGACGCATCGCTTCTACCACACGGTCACGGCGCGTCGCCTGCGCGGACCTCTGGTGGTGGAGGCGCTGGTGTCAGCGCTGGAGGCGGTGAACCGGCGTCACGAACCGCTGCGAACGGCGTTCGAGGTGGAGCAGCTGTCGCCCTTACGCGTGAACAAGCGTGTTCAGCCGCCCGCGCCGGTGGCCTTGTCTCAGGTGGACCTCAGCGATCAGCCCACGCTGGCGCGGGAGTACGCAGTGCGCGAGCGGGCCGAGGAAGACTTCGCTGCTCCCTTCGACCTGGCGTCGGGCCAGCTCATGCGCGCGACGCTCCTGCGCCTGGAGCCGGCGCACCACGTACTCATCCTGGTCTGCCACCAGCTCGCTTTCGATGCATGGTCGCGTGAGGTCATGTTGCGCGATATCGAGCAGTACTACCTGACGGCGTTAACAAGCGCGGGCGCGGATGGCGCGCCGACTGCCGAGGAGGCGGATCACACCACCCTGCGGTACGACGACCTCGTGGCGTTCGACGCGGCACGTCTCGCCAGCGCTGACGCGCAGGAACGCTTGGCAGCGGCGCACCAGCGGCTCGCGGGTCCGTGCGAACCGTTGGCGTTCGAAACCGATCACCCGCGACCGGCGGTCAAGTCCTTCGAAGGCATCGTCCTGCCCGTGCGCGTGCCCCTGGGGCTGACGGCCAAGGTGCGCGAGCTGGCCCGGGGCTCCGGGGTCACGCTGTACATGGCGTTGCTCTCGCTCTACGCCGTCTGGCTGCACGCGTATTCAGGGCAGCAGCAGTTGCGTATCGGATCGTCCAGCGCCGGGCGCCGTCATCCGGCGGCGGAGCAACTCGTAGGGCCGTTCAACGACTTCCTGGTACTGCCGATTGACCTTGATGGCAATCCGAGCTTCCGTGAGCTGATGCTTCGCGCGCGCCGCGTAGCGCTCGCCGCGCACGCGGATGGCGAGGTGCCTTTCACACAACTCGTGAAGGCGCTCGGGTTGCCGGAGGACGCTTCGCGCACACCCGTGTTCCAGGCGATGTTCACCTACAAGCGTTTCCTCGACCGACCCGAGGGGCGCCTGGGCGACCTGGCTGTGGAAGGCCTGCACGTCGACTGGCTCACCGCACGCACGGATCTGACGCTGTCGCTGCTGGACGATGGGGAGGAGATCGTCGGCTTCCTCGAGGCGAGTGCGGAGTTGTTCGATCGCGAGCGCATGCTGCTTCGCTTGCAACACGCCCAGGTGTTGCTGGAGGCCGCCGTGCGCGACCCGGACGCACCGCTCGCCTCGCTGCCGCTGTCTCCGGCGGACGCCTTGCGCTACGACTCCCTATCGTCGCTCTCGCCGCAGGAGCAGCGTTATCTGGATGCGTTGAAGCAGCGTCATCAGTCGCGAACGAAGGCGTCTCGAACGCTGGCCAGCACCTGTCACGACCGATGGGCGGACGAGCGCTTCGTCGCAGGCTATCGGCAGTCCTTGCGCGACGTGGCCTATCCGGTGTTCGCGGAGCGTGCCGAGGGCGCTCGCCTGTACGATGTGGACGGTAACGCTTACATCGATCTCACCATGAGTTTCGGTGCGACGCTGTTCGGCCACGCGCCAAGGTTCCTGCGCGACGCGCTGACGAAGGAGGTTGCCAACGGTTTCGCGTTGAGCGCACCGTCGCCGCGCGCCGCTGAGGCCGCAGATCGGCTGCACCGGTTCATCCCGGCGGATCGCGTGGCGTTCCTGGGCACGCGGACGGAGGCGGTGATCGTGGCCGTACGCGCCTGCCGTGCCGCGACCGGCCGCAGCAAAGTGGTGGTCTTCCGCGGCGCCTATCATGGCAATACCGATGAGATGCAATTCGCGCCGAACCCCTTCGACCCTGGGGAGCCACCGCCTGGGGTGCCCGAGGCGCTCTCAGGTGATCTGCTGGTGCTCGACTATCTCGAACCCACCGCCTTGGAGACGATCGCGCTGAACGCGGGTGAGATCGCGGCCGTGCTCGTCGAGCCCGTGCAGAGCCAGCTCGCGGCACGCTTGGGCGATGACCCCGCGACCTTTCTCACGCTGCTGCGGGAGCTGACGTCGCGCCTGGACGTGCCGCTGGTGTTTGACGAGACCGTCTTCGGCCTGCGCGCCCATCCTGGCGGTTGCCAAGGCCTCTTCGGCATAGAAGCGGACCTGGCGGTCTACGGAAAGCCCCTGGCCAACGGCTTGCCCGTGGGCGCCGTCGCTGGACGTCGCGAACTGCTGGATCGCATCGACGGCGGCCCGTGGATGGGCACGCAAGGCGGTGAGGTGGCCGGCGATCGCATCGCCGCGGGCAGCACCTTCGGCGGTCATCCGCTGACGATGGCGGCGGCGTGTGCCGTGCTGGGCGAACTGGAACGGGTCGGTCCGGGTTTCCAGCGTCAGCTGAGCGAGCGCACGGCCGACCTGTGCGGGCGCATCAACGGCTGGCTGCGCGCCGAGGGCGCGCCGCTCGAGATGACTCACTTCGCCTCGCGCTTCGGGTTCGTGCCCCTCGGCGGCAGCGACCTCGGGCCGCTCCTGCGATTGCATCTGTTGGAGCGAGGCATCTACCTGCGCGGCGACTGCGGCTCCCTGTCCCCGGCGCACACCGACGAGGATCTCGCGATCATCGAGCGTGCCGTGCAGGACACGGTGCGCAGCCTCGCCGCGGCCGGTTTCCGGCTCTGACACGACTTCTGATCAATTACCACCTGAGATAGGCAAGCGAACAATGGACGAAGAAGACAACACCCCGGTGAAGGCCGTCATCAACCACGAGGAGCAGTACTCGATCTGGCCTCTCGATCGGGACAATCCCCCCGGCTGGCGCGATGCCGGCAAAGAGGGATCGCGCGAAGAGGTGCTGGCCTGGATAGAAGAGGTCTGGACCGACATGCGGCCCCGCTCGCTGCGGGAGCAGATGGACGCGCAGTCGTAGGCGTGCAGCGCGTTCCCCAGCACCCCGCTGTCCAGGTGATCCCATGAACGTGGTGCGCACTTTGCTGACGCATTCGCCACGTGCTTTCGTTGGCGCGGGCCTGCTCGGTCTGGCGTCGGGTGTCGGCTCGGCCGGGATGCTGGCGCTGGTGAATGTCGCGATCGCGAACCCCGCCGAAGCCACCGCCGGCGCCGGCCTGCGTTTCCTGCTCGTCGTGCTCATCGTGATGGCGACGACGGCGGCGTCGCAGATGGTGATCGTACGTCTGGCCCAGGGTGTGGTGCTGGACCTGCAGCGACGGCTGGTCGGCGCGATGCTGAAGGCCTCCTTGCCCGCGCTGGAGCGCATCGGCACGCCGCGCCTGCTCGCCGCTCTGACCGCCGATGTGGATGCCGTGTCGCGAGCCGCGCCGTGGGTGGCAGGGCTGTGGGTGAATGCGCTAGTGCTGGCGGGCTGCCTCGCCTATCTCGCGTGGCTGTCGCCTGCGGTGTTGGGGGCCCTCATGGGCATCCTCGTGCTCGGTGGCATTACCTATCGGATACTGTTGGCTCGAGGGCTGCGCTGGATCCGTAAGTCGCACGAGTCGCGCGATGCCCTGTACCGTCATTTCCGCGCGTTGCTCGACGGCATCAAGGAGCTGAAGCTCCACGCTCCCTGGCGCACTCGGTTCTTCCACGAGCTGTTTGTCGCGGATGCCGAACGGTTTCGTGAGGCACGCGTGCAGGGAACGTCCATCTTCGCCATCACGGGCGCCTTCGGCGTCACGCTATTCTTCCTGGCGATCGGCGCGCTGGTCTTCGTCCTGCCCGCGGTCGCCGCGGTGAGCGACGCGCTGCTGATCAAATACGCCGTGACGATCCTGTTCATGATCACGCCGTTGCGCGGACTGTTGAATGCCGTGCCTGAGGTGGAGCAGGCGAACGTGGCGCTGGGGCGCCTGGATGCCCTAGGCCTCGATCTGCGAGGCCTGGCGTACAGTCGAGACGGGACCCTGCCCGAGGCGCCGGACGGACCACGGTTTCAGCGTCTCCAGTTGGAGCAAGTGACCTTCCAGTTTCCGGCTCGCGGCGATGAACCACCGTTCCAGCTGGGTCCCGTGGACTTCGAGCTGCGGGCGGGCGAAGTGGTGTTCATCGTCGGTGGTAACGGCAGCGGCAAGTCGACGCTGGCGAAGGTGTTGACCGGACTCTATCCCATCACGGGCGGTCGAGTGCTGCGTGACGGGTGCGTGATCAGTGCCGGGCGCGGCGAGGCGAGCGGCCTCGTCAGCGATGACGGCGCGATGCATGCGGAGTCGATAGACGACTACCGGGCGCTGTTCTCGGGCGTCTTCGCTGACGGTTTCGTGTTCGACGAGCTACTGGGGCCCTCGGTGGAAGAGGGCACCGCTGCAGGCGAGGTGCAGCGCTTGCTGGACCAGCTGGAACTCACCCATAAGGTCGAGGTGACCGGGCGGAGCTTCTCCACCACGGCCCTGTCCAGCGGCCAGCGTAAGCGCCTCGGGCTGCTGGCCACGTGCCTCGAAGATCGACCGATCTACCTCTTCGACGAGTGGGCGGCAGAGCAGGATCCCCGCTTCAAGGAGGTGTTTTACCGCACCTTGTTGGCCGAGCTGGCGCGGGCGGGTAAGACGATCGTCGCCATCACCCACGACGACAGGTACTTTGCCTGCGCGGATCGCATCGTGCGGATGGAGGACGGGCGGATCCTACCGGAAGACTCGCCCGCGCTAGCGAGGCGGGCAACATGACGATGGACTTCGTGCAGGTGCTGCGTGAGCGAGCGCAGCACCGTCCGGAGCGTGTCGCGTTCCGTTTCCTGTCGGATGGGGAGACCGAGGCCCATGTGATGACGTTGGGCGCGCTGGAGCAGCGGGTCCTCACGCTCGCCGAACGACTGGTGAACGAGGCGCGCGCGCGCAGCCTGCGGGTGCTGATTTTGGTACCGCCCGGCGAGCTGTTCGTCGTGGCGTTCTTCGCTTGCCTCTGCGCGGGTGCCGTGGCGGTGCCGGTGGCGCCTCCGCGGCGCGCGCGGGACGATGGAAAGCTGCGGGCGATCTGCGAGCGGGCCGATGCTGCCGTCGTCCTATCCACCAAGGACCTGCGTCATCGGGTCCTGGCTGCGAATGAACGGCCTAGTGAGCCATGGGATCGCTTGCGTTGGCTCGATGTCGAAGCGAACGACACCGGCACGGCAAGCGCCGGCTTCAGACCTGCCGCGCCGTCGGCGTCTGATCTTGCCTTTCTTCAGTTCACGTCGGGTTCGACCGGCAGCCCGAAGGGCGTGCAGGTCTCCCACGCGAATCTGCTGGCAAATGCGCGGGCATTGGCAGAGCGCTTTGGCGACACGGAGGAGACGATCTCAGTCTCCTGGCTGCCCCCCTATCACGACATGGGACTGATCGGCGGCATCCTGCAGCCGATCTATTTGGGGGCACAAACGGTCGTCATGTCGCCCAACGCCTTCGTGCAGCGACCCTTGCGCTGGCTGGAGGCGATCTCGACTTATCGCGCGACCACCAGCGGAGGGCCCGACTTCGCCTACGGGCTGTGTGCCGACGCAGCCGCTGCCGCTTCGGTGGAGGAACTCGATCTGCGCTCCTGGACCCTGGCCTTCACGGGCGCGGAGCCCGTACGGGCGTCCACTCTGGAGCGTTTTGCACGGGCGTTGGCGCCCGCGGGCTTTGATCCCAAGGCCTTCTACCCGTGCTACGGCATGGCCGAAGCGACCCTGTTCGTGAGTGGGGGGACGCGCGGCGCAGGCTCACGCGTGCTGAGCGTGGACGCGGGAGAGTTGCAGCAGGGGCGCGTCATCACTGCTGAGGAGGGCGGCCGCCAGATCGTCTCGTGCGGCGCGCCCACCGTGGATGATCTGCTGATCGTGGACACGTCAGACGACGCGGTGCTTGGTGAAGGTCGCGTAGGCGAGGTGTGGGTTCGCGGTCCACAGGTGGCCGGCGGGTACTACGGCGATGCGCAGGCGACGGCGGCGGCTTTCGCGGCCACCACCAGCGGTGCGGACGGTTGCTATCTGCGCACCGGAGACCTCGGATTCCTGGAAGGTGGGCAGCTGTTCCTGACCGGGCGTTGCAAGGACCTGATCATCCTGCGCGGCCGCAATCTCTACCCCGCCGACGTGGAGGAGAGCATCGCCGGTGCCGACGAGGCGCTCCAGGGCGGTGCCGTGGCGGCCATCTCGGTGGCGGGCGATGTCCTTGCTGCCGTTGCCGGCAACACGGCGCGTATCGACTCAGACGGGGACCTCGAGCAACTCGTGATCGTCGCTGAAGTGACGCGTACTGCGCGTCGCCGCGTCGATGGTGAACGTATCGGTAAGGCGATTCGGCGGGCGGTGGTCGAGTCGCATGCGGTTGATGTCCAGGCGGTGTTGTTGCTCCGTCCCGGCGGGTTGCCGAGAACCTCCAGCGGCAAGGTGATGCGCCTGGCCACGCGTGACCAGGTGGTAGCAGGGAGTCTGCCGGTGGTGGCCCAGTGGAGTGCGCCGCGACGACAAGACGCCGAGGACACCGCAGCTGTCGCGGTGGATGGAGAATCCACCCACCGCGCGCTGCGCCAACGTCTGATCGCCGAGGTCGCGCAGGCCGCCGGTGTGGCACCGCAGGCGATCGCGGCCGACGAACCCTGGGCGGCCTATGGGCTGGATTCCATCGAGGGGGTGCGCCTCATCGGCCGCCTCGGCGAGTGGTTGGGCAGAGACTTTTCCCCAACGCTGCTCTACGACTACCCGACGATCGATGCCCTCGCCGTCCACCTGAGCTCGGCGAAGCAGGGAAGGTCGGCAAGTGAGGCGCCACGATCAGCGGCAAGCACGGCTGCCGTCGCGGTGGTCGGGGTGGCGGCACGCTTCCCCGGTGGAGAGGACGCCTGGTCGTGGTTCGACGCGCTGCAGGCGGGGATCGATGCCATCGTCCCGGTGCCAGGCACGCGTCCCGGCGCCGAGCGCTGGCGCGAGGCCGCGGAGCGAACGCCGGCCCTGGCTGAAGCGGGTTTCCTACTCAACGTCGACGCTGCCGAGACCGCGCTGTTCGGCTTGTCGCCGCGCGAGGCGCGCTGCACGGACCCGCAGCAGCGACTGCTGCTGGAGACGGCGTGGCGCGCCCTCGAAGATGCCGCCATCGCCCCCGAGACCCTCGCCGGCACGGATACGGGCGTTTTCATCGGCATCAGTTCTCCGGATTACGCCCGCTTGCTGGCGGCTGAGGGCGGCGATGCTGAGGGGCGCTTGCCCGTCCATGCCGGCACGGGAAACGCCCTGAGTGTAGCCGCCAACCGCTTGTCCTATCGCTTCGATCTGCGCGGCCCGAGCGTGGCCGTCGATACGGCCTGCTCGTCTTCGCTGGTCGCCGTTCATCAGGCCTGCACCAGTTTGGCGCGAGGGGAATGTTCCACCGCGCTCGTCGGCGGCGTCAATTTGCTCCTAGCACCTGACCTCTCGGAAGTGTTCGCCGACGCCGGCATGCTGTCCCCCGGTGCTCGCTGTCGCACCTTCGATGCCGCCGCCGATGGCTATGTCAGGGGCGAGGGCTGTGGCGTGGTGGTACTCAAAGCGCTTTCGCAGGCGTTGGCGGACGGCGATCGGGTGATGGCGGTGATTCGCGGCAGTGCCGTCAACCAAGACGGCCGGTCGAATGGCCTGACGGCGCCTAACGGCAATGCGCAGGAGGCCGTAATTCGCGCAGCGCTCACCAGCGCTGGGCTCGAACCGCAGGACCTCGACTACGTCGAAGCGCACGGCACGGCGACCGCCCTCGGTGATCCGATCGAGGCGCAGGCGCTGGCGCGCGTGTTTGCTTCGGGAGACGGCGCGCCGCCGCTTCGCGTCGGATCGGTCAAGAGCAACGTTGGGCACCTGGAAGCCGCGGCTGGAATCGCCGGGCTCATCAAGGTCGTACTGAGTCTGGCCGTCGAGCGCTTGCCCGGGCAGTGCCACTTTGACACCCCGAATCCGCACGCGCCCTTGACGCAGCCCGGTCACGCTGCTGTCGGGACGCTTGAAGTGCAGGTGGACACGGCGGGTTGGCCGCGCGGTGAGCGTCGGCGCGCGGCGGGCGTCAGCTCCTTCGGGTTTGGGGGTACCAACGCCCACGTGGTGCTGGAGGAAGCGCCGTTACCCGCGGCAGCGCAGGCAGCAACGTATCCCGGGAGCGCGTCATCACCGGATGCGGGTGCTGGCGAAGCGCCAGCGGTCGGTTTGTGGTTGTCCGAGCGTGATCCTGAGGGACTGGCGAGGCTTGCTGCCGCCGCTGCGGAGGCATTAATCCAGGGGAAGACGACGCTTGCCGAACTTGCCCGTCAGGCCAACCATGGCCGCTCACGCTTCGATGAGCGAGTGGCGATCGTTGCCACGGAGGACACCGCTGCCGCGACGGCGCTACGAGCGTTCGCCAACGGTGAGGTCGGACAATCGGTGTTCGTACCACCGCAGCCATCGGCAGGGCCGAGCTTCCACCTGAGCCAACCACGCATCGCCTTCGCCTTCCCGGGCCAGGGCACCCAGCGGGCGCGTATGGGGATGGCACTCTACGCGCACGACGCTGACTTCCGCCGGCAGATCGATGCGTGCGAGCAGATCCTCAAGGACTGTGCCGGCTTTTCGCTGCTCGACGTACTCGGCACCGCAGGTGACGCCGCCGCCACGCGACTGGCGGATACGCGCTATACGCAGCCCTCGCTTTTCGCCGTGGAGATGAGCCTCGCGCGGACATTGATCGCGCGCGGCGCCCAGCCGGCGTTGCTGATCGGTCACAGCGTAGGGGAGTACGCGGCCGCGTGCCTTGCCGGCGTGTTCACTTGGGAAGACGCCCTACGCCTGGTCGCGCGCCG
>JBCBZW010000156.1 GCA_039815145.1 Pseudomonadota bacterium | reverse complement strand
GCGGCTGCACCCAGGCGTAGCCGAGGTTCGGGTGGGTGCGGATGGCGTCGAGGGGTTTGAGGGCGGCGCGCAGGGCCGAGATCGCCTGAAACAGGCTCTGGTCTTGCACGTGGCCGCGCTGCCAAACGCGTTCGATCAGATCCGCCTTGCTCACCGCTTGCCCCGCATGCGCCAGGAGCACGCCCAGGAGCGCCGCGGTTTTCGGACGCAGGGCGATGAGTTCGTCGCCCCGACGTAACTCGAGGCGGACCGCGTCGAAGCGGAACTCGGCGAATCGATACTCCCTCACGGCAACTCTCCCCAGGTTGCGGATTTCTAGCTGAGTCGTTTGAGTCGCGGGCGCGCGCATCGTTCCGCGGCGGACGCATGGCCGGCGACGGGTGGGTCGCCGGCCACGCTGACGAGCGGCTACTCGTCGCTCGCGTAGTCCTCCAGCGGCGGGCAGGCGCACACCAGGTTGCGATCGCCGTACACGTTGTCCACCCGGTTGACCGGCGGCCAGTACTTGTCGATGCGGAAGGCGCCAGCGGGGAAGCACGCGGTCTCGCGCGAGTAGGGGCGGTCCCAGTCGCCCACCAGATCTTCCACCGTGTGCGGTGCGTTCTTGAGCGCGTTGTTCTCCCGGTCCACCTCGCCGCGTTCGATGGCGGCCGCTTCCTCGGCGATCGCCAGCATGGCGTCGCAGAAGCGATCCAGCTCCGCCTTCGACTCCGACTCGGTGGGCTCGATCATGAACGTGCCCGCCACGGGCCAGCTCATGGTGGGCGGGTGGAAGCCGCAGTCGATGAGGCGCTTGGCGATGTCGTCCACGGTGACGCCGGCCTTGTCGTTCAGCGGGCGCGTGTCGACGATGCACTCGTGGGCGACCCGTCCGTTGCCGCCCGTGTAGAGGATGTCGTACGCCTTAGAGAGGCGTTGGGCAATGTAGTTGGCGTTCAGGATCGCCACGCGCGTGGCCTGGGTGAGGCCGCCGCCGCCCATGAGCAGGCAGTAGATCCACGAGATCGGCAGGATGCCCGGGGAGCCGTAGGGCGCCGCCGAGACGGTGGGGCTCCCGGCTGCAGCGCCGTTGGCTGGGTGATCGGGCAGGTAGGGCACGAGGTGCGCCTTCACGCCGATCGGGCCCATGCCGGGGCCGCCGCCGCCGTGGGGGATGCAGAAGGTCTTGTGCAGGTTGAGGTGGCAGACGTCGGCGCCGAAGTCGCCGGGGCGGGCGAGGCCGACCTGGGCGTTGAGGTTGGCACCGTCCATGTACACCTGGCCGCCGTGCTCGTGGACGATGTCGCACACCTCACGGATCGTCTCCTCGAACACGCCGTGGGTGGAGGGGTAGGTGATCATCGCGGCCGCGAGGTGATCGGCGTGGGCCTCCGCCTTGGCGCGGAAGTCGTCCACGTCGATGTTGCCGCCGTCATCGGTCTTGATCACCACCACCTGCATGCCGCACATGGCGGCGGAGGCGGGGTTGGTGCCGTGGGCGGAGGAGGGAATGAGGCAGACGTCCCGCTGCTTGTCGCCGCGGCCGTGGTGGTAGCCGCGGATCGTGAGCAGGCCCGCGTACTCGCCCTGGGCGCCGGAGTTCGGCTGCATCGAGAGGCCGTCGAAGCCGGTGATGGTGCAGAGCTTGTCGGAGAGATCCTCGATGAGCTCCGCGTAGCCGGCGCGCTGGTCGGCGGGGGCGAAGGGGTGGATGTTCGAGAACTCGGGCCAGGTGATGGGCAGCATCTCCGCCGTGGCGTTGAGCTTCATCGTGCACGAACCTAAGGGAATCATTGCGCGATCGAGGGCAAGATCGCGGTCGGCGAGGCGGCGCATGTAGCGGGTCATTTCCGCTTCCGCTCGGTTCATGTGGAAGACCGGGTGGGTGAGGTACTCGCTGGTGCGGCGAAGCGCCTGCGGCAGGCGCTCGAAGCCCGGGCTCTCCTCCACCTTCACTCGCGAGCCGCCGAAGGCGCGCCAGATGCCCTCGATGTGCGGCCGACGGGTGGTTTCGTCCACCGTGAGGGCGATGCGATCGCGGCCGATGCGGCGCACGTTGATGCCTTCCTGCAGGGCGTTGCGCACGATCAGGCCCTGGTAGGCGTCGACCTGGATGGTCAGCGTGTCGAAGAACGCGTCGGGTAGCACCTCAAAGCCGATCTGCTCGAGGCCCTCGGCGATGACCACGGCGCGCTTATGGATCGAGCGGGCGATGGCGCGCAGGCCCTGGGGGCCGTGGAACACGGCGTACATGGACGCGATCACCGCCGGCAGCACCTGCGCCGTGCAGATGTTGGAGGTGGCCTGCTGGCGGCGGATGTGCTGCTCGCGGGTCTGCAGGGCGAGGCGGTAGGCGCGGTTGCCGCGCGCATCGCGCGAGACGCCCACCAGCCGGCCGGGCAGGGCGCGCTTGAGCTTGTCGCGCACGGCGATGTACGCCGCGTGGGGGCCGCCGGCGCCCATGGGCATGCCGAAGCGCTGCATCGACCCCACGGCGATGTCCGCGCCCATCTCGCCGGGCGGCTTGAGCAGGCACAGGGCCATCGGGTCCGCGGCCACGACGGCCACCGCCTTATGTTCGTGTAAGGCAGCGATCGGCGCGGTGAAGTCGTGGATGACGCCGTTGACGCCCGGGTATTGGAATAGAGCGCCGAACACCGTGGCGGGATCGAGGTCCGTGAACGGATCGCCGACGACGATCTGCAGGCCTAGCGGCTCTGCGCGGGTGCGCAGCACGGCGATGGTCTGCGGCAGGCAATCCTGGTCGACGAAGAAGGTGTTCACCTTGGCGCGGTTGGTCCGTCGCGCCACGCCCATGGCCTCGGCGGCCGCGGTGGCCTCATCGAGCAGGGAGGCGTTGGCCACGTCCAGCCCCGTCAGATCCGAGGCGAGGGTCTGGAAGTTGAGCAGCGCCTCGAGGCGCCCCTGGCTGATCTCCGGCTGGTAGGGCGTGTAGGCCGTGTACCAGGCGGGGTTCTCGAGGATGTTGCGCTGGATCGCCGGCGGCAGGGTGGTGCCGTGGTAGCCCTGGCCGATCATCGAGTGCAGCACCTGGTTCTTGCTCGCGGTCTCGCGCACGAAGTTCAGGGCGTCGCCCTCGGCCATGCCGGGACCGAAGTCCAGCGGCTCCTGCAGGCGCAGGTTGGCGGGGATGGTCTGCTCGATCAGCGCCTCGAGGCTGTCGACGCCGAGGGCCTCGAGCATCGCGTCCATCTCGGGCTGCGATGGGCCGATGTGGCGGCGGTTGGCGAAGTCGTAGGGCTTGTAGTGGGGGGTGCTCTCGTCCGCGGGGTTGGCGGTGAGGTCGATGTCGATGGGGCGCGTCGTGCTCACGTGGGCTCCAGAGGGTGCGGTCAGCCAAGAGAGCCGGCCAGCACCTCGTGAGCGCCCGCCGGGTGTCTTGCCCCCTCTGTCACGTGGACCTGAAAGATTCGGGTGTGGCGGCCGCCGCACCTTGTCCCCTTCGGTGGGTGAGCACGTGGGCTCACCGCTCTCCAGAGTGTTTTGTGCGCAGCGGTCCTCGGTACCTGAGAGTTTCCGGGGCGGTTGCTCCTTCGGCGCCGGCCGTGCGGCCGGTCTCTCCCACAACGCGCGACGATGCTCTTACGAATGACGCAGCCGGTCAAGTTTTGTCGCGTGAGCGGTGCACAAATCTGGAGTTGCGAATCGTGGTCCGGGGGGAGCCTCGAGCGTCTGACTCCGCTCCGTAGAAGTTGGGGATCAACCTGACCTCTGCGGGTGATTTGTCTGGATGCTTGTTTTGGGACGTTCCATGCTCGTCCGTCTACCGACAGACTACCCTTGCCGTCGCCGCAGCATGATCCTGGACCAGACCACTCGCCATGTTATCCCCAAGACTCCCCCGGCCGTACTTCCGGATGGAAGCCCCACGCAAAAGGCGATGCTAACCCAGCTCGGATCTTGTGCCGCAGCGACGAGCGCGAACAAGAGAACGCCACCGCTGCCAGCAAGTAGTATCGAAATGCGATCTCGATAGGCGAGCAGAGTTGCCGCGCCTATCCCTAACCCAGTGAGCAATCCAATCGGCCAGCGTGAAGTGGGTTCGGTAAGCACTACCGCAGCAATTCCGATCGTCGCGCCTACTATGAACCCAATAAGCGCGGCCGTTAGTCTCGGGGATATCCGCTGTGCATGGTCTCCACTATCTCCACGGTTTTCCATGCTTGAGGCTGAAGTTTGGGCAGGTGAGGCGCCTGAAGAGATGCTCTCGGTTTGTGTGCCGTAGCGATGAAGTAGCTCATTCAGTTCCTCTGAAACCACTGCCAAAAGGTCGGTGCGGGCCCGAAAGCTCTTCAGAAGTGTGACTGCATCTGATACGTGTTCCGGCTCTCTGAGTGCTTGACGCAACTCAAGCAGTATTGATGCCTGTTCGGTTCGGCTAAGCTCCCCGCTCACGTTTAGGCGAGAGCTAATGCGTGACGCTGGGGATGTTGGGATGCGTGGAGGTTCCGGCAATGGGTCTGGGGGAGGTTTCCGCGTTCGTACGGAGGAGATGGCGCGCCCAAGTCGTAGCGCAGCTTCACGATTTGGTTCGGTGTAAGAGACTAGGTGTAGCTTCTGTAGCGCAGGTGGCAGAAGGTTCGGTGAGACTGATGCAGACAAGACAACCGGAACTATCGGCGCGTAGACTGCTGTAGCGTATTCGTACTCGCAACGGCACGCAGCGGAGCGAAGTGACGCGGGATCTGTGGCTAGAACTAGGGCGTCGCATTCACGGATTTCTTCCAGAATACGGTCCCACCACGCTTGCCCGCCACTGAGCTCCTGATCGAGCCACACGGTATGACCGAGCGCCTGGATATCTCGAGCGAGTGCCAGCGCTTGTTCGATGCTGGCTCGTGAATAGCTCAAAAAGATACGCGCCATCGGCCGATCCTAGTGCAAAGTTAAGCATTCGAACAAAGCGCGACGTGCTGGCCTCGCCGCCACGCTCCGACCCTGAATAGCTTACACGGTAGTTGGCAAGGATGCGGTAGAGCTTGACGGGATCGCCGTACCAAGGCGAGGACCGCTCAAGGTGGTTTCGCGTGCAGTGTGCTTGGCTTAACCCAGGGTTGTAGGCTCGCCGTTAGGCTTCGCTAGTGTTTGCGGTATCGATGAGCGTATCGCGGCGCGTTCGCGCAAACTGATCGTTGTTGTACGGCGGGAAGACGGGAGAACCCGATGCGATGGAGTCGGAGGTGCGCTGAATTTGCTATTTGGCTTTGTGTGGCCACATGCCAGATCGTAGCAAGCGCGCAGGGTTCCGAGTCGCCATGGCTCACTACTCGCGGCCACGCTCCGGATTTCGGCCAGTCAGTGCCCGGATACCACGATCTGCTAGCCCTCTACACTCGCTTCCGCCAGCTCGCCCAGGGCGAGTGGCGCGAGGGCGTCGCCGACTACTCCCCCGCCGCCATGCAAGCCCAGCACGAGGCGCTGCAGACCCTCCGCGCCCGCCTGGATGCGATCGACGACGCTGATTGGCCCATTCCCCTGCGCGTCGATCGCATGCTGCTGCTGGCCGAAATGCGAGGTCTGGATTTCCAACACCGCGTGCTCCAACCCTGGGCTCGCGATCCCGCCTTCTACAGCACCACCAACCTCGGCTTCGGCCCCAAGATGCTCGGGGCCATCGCTATACCGCGCCTCCCCCTGGAAGATGAGGGGGAGGTCGAACAGTTCGCCGCGAAGCTACGGGCCGTGCCGCGCGTGTTGGCGCGGGCCCGCCAGCAGCTCACCGATCCCCGCGGCGACCTTGCCCGCCTCGCCATCGAGCAGAAGCGCATCGAGCGCAACGTATACGCGCGCATGGCCGAGGAGCTGTCGCAGCACCATTCGGCGCTCGCGCCCCTGGCGAAGGAGGCGGCGCAAGCGGCCGGCGAGTTCCACGCATGGCTAGTGGATATCGAAGGTGATCTCCCGCCCCATGGCGGCATCGGCGAAGCGCAGTACGACTGGTACCTGCGCCACGTGCTGCTCTTCCCGTACACGGCGCAGGAGATGCGCGTGATTGGCGAGCGCGAGTACCAACGCTCGTTGGTGTTTCTGAAGCTCGAGGAGCGTCGCAACCGGGCCATCCCCATGATCGAGCCGGCCACGTCCTTCGAGGAGTTCGAACGCCGGCGTGCGCAAGCGGATCAACAGCTCCTCGCCTTCTTGCGCGAGGAAAAGCTGATGACCGTGCCGGAGTGGCTGGTGCCGGCGACGGGGGAGGGGCCCTACATCCTGCCGGCCGACCGTGATCCGGCTAAGCCCGGCCCCTTCGAGGCGCCCATTCAACGCCATTTCTTCCGCCAGGCCGAGGATCGATCGCCCTTGCCCCTGCGCGCGCACAATGTGCCCGGTCACCTGTTCGACGCCCTTCAGCTGCGGCGGGATGAGCGACCGATCCGCGGCGACGCGCGTCTGTACTTCATCAGTGGGATCCGCGCTGAGGGGTGGGCCATGTACCTCGAGGAGATGATCCTCCAGGCAGGCCTGCTGAGCGATCGCCCCAACACGCGCGAGATCCATTACATCCTCCAAGCCAAGCGTGCGGCGCGCGTGTTGCCGGAGATTCAGATGCACCACAACCGCTGGACCTACGCCGAGGCCCTCGAGTCGCTCACCGCCCGCACCCCCTACTGGATGGGGCCCAACGATGCGATCGCCCGCTTCGATCTCGAGCTCTACCTGCGCCAGCCAGGCTACGGAATCGGCTATTACATGGGTAAGGTGGAACTCGAGGCACTGCTCGCGGAGGTGGCGGCAGAGCAGGGAAGGGGCTTCGACCTTGCCGCCTTTCACGATCGCTTTCGTGCGTCGGGGCAGATTCCGATCTCCCTGATTCGCTGGGAGATGACCGGCCGCGACGACCAAGTGGAGAGCTTGTGGTAGCGGTGCGGCATGCGCTGTTCGCATCCCTCGCGTTGAGCGCCGTGGGCGTGGCCCATGGCTTGGAGATGCGCGGCACGGGCACGCCCGGGGAAGATGTCTTCATCGAGCGCGTCGTGACCGTACCGGGAGCGCTCGAGGATCTATCGCCCGTCGAATGGAACGCCCTGGTACGCGCCGAACTCGACGCGTTGCTCGGGGAAGATCATGGCTTGGAGGTGAACTTCATCGCCGCCGGCAAGGAGGCGGACCAAGTCTACGCCGGCCTCACGGCGACCAGTCCGATCTACTTCACGGGCGATGACGCCACCTTGCTCGTCATCTCCGTCTCCCTGGTGCCGGAGGGCGAGCCGGCGGTCCTGGCCCACGAGTCCGGCCATCGCGCCCACGACAAGCGCCTGCTCGAAGACCTGCCGATGCGCAGCTTCGCCGGACGCGCGCTCACGGGGCGGGAACGGGCCGAGTGCCTGATCCTCTGGTCGGACGCGGCGGTGGATGCCTACCACGCGCGCGTCGGCAGCGACCTGGGGGAGGCGGAGGAGCTGATGCAGAGAAGCCTTGGAGTGGACGCGGAGAATGAGGCGCTGATGCGTACGGTGGCCGCTCGGGCCGCTGCCACCACGCGGCGCCTCACCCCATGCCCGGGGGTATGGGAGTAGGCGCTCACCTATCCAGGGTGATAGCTTGGGAATTCGACCACGCGCCAGTAGGCGTCGATCAGCTTGATTGCATCCAGGAACCCAGGGCCAGCGTTGCGCTTGACCAGGAAGCCGGCGACATTGCGGTCGTAGGCACGAAAGCGGTCTTCCTCGTCGTTGGATGTGGTCAGGACGAAGACGATAGCGTCGTGCAACTCGGGGTCCTGGCGCACCTCCTGGAGAAACTCGTGGCCGTTCATACGAGGCATGTTGATGTCGAGCAGAATCAGGTAGGGCTTGGGGACGCGGCCATCGCGCAGCATCTCCAGCGCTTCGATGCCATCACCCGCCACGGAGATGGGATTGGAGATCTTCTCCTTGGTGAAAGAGCGCTTTAGAAGCGTCACGTCTAGTTGGTCATCCTCCACCAGGAGGATATGGACTTCCTTACTGCCCTTCGTCTGCGGCGCCACCCGATGCCCCTTTCGCGTTGAAGTGTCTTGGCCATGTGAAGAACACGCTGGTGCCGCGCTGGCCCGCGTGTGACTCGATCCAACAGCGTCCGCCCTGCCACCTCACAAGCTTCTGCACGATGGACAGGCCCAGCCCGGAACCTTCCACCACGTCTCGTGATTTCAGGGTCTGAAACATCTTGAACACGCGCTCGTGAAACTTCGGATCGATGCCCGGTCCATCATCGACGACCGAGAAGATGATCTCATCGCTGCTGTCGTAGGCATCGATTTTGATGGTCCCTGCCTGCGAATCATGGTGTTTTAGGGCGTTCGTGATGAGATTTCCGAAAATCTGCCGCAATGGTGTTGGCGCCGTCAGCAACCGGGGTAGATCGGGGGAAATGGCGAAGTCGAAGCCCTCAGGTGCGTTTGATTCGGCCGCGGTGTCGCGCACCAATTCCCCGACATCGATCTCTTGTTCGGCTTCCTTCATCTTGCCGACGCGGGAGTACAGCAGGATGTCGTCGAGCAACGCCTCGAGCCGTTGCACGCGCCCCCGCAACATGTCGAGCTTGTCAGTTGCTTCCTCCGGCGTGTCGCTCTGCAGGTCCTCGCCGATCCACTCGGCCAGGCTGTCGATGCTGCGCATAGGAGCGCGCAGGTCGTGTGAGGCGATGTAGGCGAATTGCTCGAGTTCGGTGTTGGCTTGTTCGAGATCCAACTGGGTCTTTCGTAGCTCCGAGATGTCGTTGGCGATGCTACAGATGGCGTAGATGTCATCGTAGGCGTCGTAGAGGGGGAACTGAGAGGTGATGAGGTGAACGTCGTTCGATTGTGAGCGGAAGCTCACCGCGAAGCTCACGGGCTTTCGCTCGCGGAGCAGGACTTCGCGATGCTTCTCAAGGGCCTGAGCTAACGCGTTGGGTAGCACTGCCGCGAGCGACTTGCCAGCCAGCGATGGCGCGTTGAGTTGGAACTCGTCCGCCACGCGCGCATTCAGGTTGCTGACCCTGCCCTCGGGATCCGTGATGATGATGTAGGCGTTGGAGTTGTCCAGCACCGAACGAAGGTCGTAACGCGCCTGGCGAAGAGACGCCTCCTGATTCTTGCTGAGCACGAGGTCGGCGATGCGCGTGCCCAAGGTGATGTCGATTGGCTCCCAGGGACGCGAGCACCCGCGGGTCACTTCGCGCCAGCGACCGAAAGAGGCGCGCGGTGAGAGGTGAAAACCAACGGCACTTTGGCTGATGCGCTTCTCTGGCCGTCCGGCCCAGATGACCTGCTCCGACTGCTCTTTGCGAAACCACATGACGAAGTCCTCAACCGAGGCGCTCACGGGCACGGCCAACACTCCGCACGCGCAGGACTGGCCGACGCTGTGCAGCCCCGTGTCGCGGGAGACGGAGTCGGTCACGAACACGCGATCGTCGTGGTTCGATTCCAGCCAGGCGATCAGCTGTTGGGTGAACGACACTTCGGGGGTCGTGCCGAAGGCGAGGTCCTTGCCCTCGATGCGTAGGATCATGCCGTCGGCGTCCACCGCTTCCAGCATCTTCTGGTGCTGCGACTGCATTGCCTCGAGGAGCGATTCGTCGGGGCTCAGGGCGGCGGCGAGTCCCCGTACGGCAGCTTCAAGGTGGAGGATGCTGGCCTCGGCGTCGTGTCGGGCGGTGTTGCTCAGCACGGCGGAGAAGGTGTGGCCGAGAAGCTCGGCGACCATGCGCTTGGGGTACGGCACGTAGAGCGGTGTCGCGTGATGGCAGGCGATGAGCCCCCACAGCTTGTCGTTCTGCATCACCGAGACGGACATCGAGGCGCCCACCTGCATATTAGCCAGGTACTCGAGGTGGACGGGGGAGACGGACCGAAGAATTGAATGTGTTAGATCGATCGGTTCGGCCTCACCGGGCCAGTGGTCGCTCGGTGACAGGGCGACGGGGCGGTAGGCTACATCGGGAATCAGCCTTACGTAGTTCTTCGCATACAGTGCGCGGGCTTGGCGCGGGATGTCCGAGGCCGGGAAGCACATGCCTTGGTAGCTCACCATGTGGGGAGCCCTGCTCTCGGCGACGACCTCGCCGTTCCAGTCTTCATCGAAGCGGTAGAGCTTGACCCGATCGAAGCCGGTCAGCGCACGGACCTCGTTGACGACATGCTCCTCTAACTGTCGCTGACTCTCGGCCCGCTGCAAGCGGGTGGCGAAGTGGGTGGCGCGCACGAACAGATCTTGCGAGTCGAGACCGCCGCCTACGGGCTCCAATTCCAGGATCAGACCACTACCACTGTGGTGCATCACTGCGTGGAATCCGCCGTGACCGTCTCTGAGTTGGATCTCGCGGTAGCTGGTGGTGAGCGCCTGGGTGCCTGCGAGTGCTTGCTCGAGTCCGTCGATGTCCGATCGTGCTGCTCGACAACGTGAACCCGGCCTACTCGTCGCAACCGAGTG
>JBCBZW010000155.1 GCA_039815145.1 Pseudomonadota bacterium | reverse complement strand
CCGGCGTGCTGGCGATGATCCGGAGGCGTGTAGCGACTCTGGTCGATCTGAAGGCCCGGGATCACCTGGCGAAAACGTTCGGTAAGACCTTCGCGGAGGCGCTCCGAGATGCGTGTGGGCGAGGCGTTGCTCATGGCAGCGTCGTAGGCGTATCCGCCGGGGCCCGTCAGTTCCACGGCGAAGCGCAGGTCGCCCTGCTCGGTGAGGGTGGCGTCCACGGTAACCGTCTCGGTCGGCGTGGGTTGTGCCTGCTCGATGCGGAAGAGCGCGCCGCCCTCGGCCAGCCACAAGCCCTGGCGTTGCATCAAGCGGTGGGCGGGTTGCCCGTAGGTGGCGAGGGCGTCCGTCGGGTCGAACAGCACCCAGCCGCTGCCCGGGCCTGTGCTTAGGCGGCCGGGTAGCGAGGCCCCGTCGGGGGCGTCGATGGCGAGCACTACGTGGTTGAAGGCGAGGGGCGAGGCGGGCGCGTCGTAGTCCTGGTAGCGATCGCCGATGTTCACCAACACGGGCGTCGAGCGAACGCCCACGGCGTCGAGCATGGCGTGCAGCAGCAGCGCTTTGCCCTTGCAATCGGCGCTGCGGGTGCGCAGCACCTGGCTCGGGGCCTCCGGGCGGAAGGCGCCGATGCCCCATTGGATATCCCGGTAGGTGAGGCCCTGGGCGAAGGCGGCGAGGGCGGCGATGCGCTCGGCGTCGCTCTCCAGGTGCGCCGTCAGGGCGCGGGCCTGGGTGAGGTACGGCTCGCGGGCATCCTCGCGCAAGGCGGCGTCGAACAGGGCGCGGGTGCGCGCTGCGACGTCGCTCCAGCGTTCGCCGTCGTTGGCGTGCAGGCTGGCGTGGATGAAGGGCACGCTGGAGAACAGGCTCGCGAGCCACGGGTGCTCATCGTCCACCAGCAGGTGATGGGAGGCAGGGATGTCGAACAGCGTGATGCCCTGCTCCGACACGCGCTCGACGTCACCGTTCGGATTCACCAGGCGCAGCAGGGGCGCGTTCGCGCCGCCCTCGGGGCGGATGACCAGTTCGATCGTGGGGTAGGCCTCCAGGGGGAAGATCACGTCCTCGCCCGGGTAGGCCACCTTGTCGGTCACGCTCCACTCGGCGATCACCGTGCTGCGCCTGGTGCCGGCGATGGGCGGGGTGTTGACCAGCAGGGAGCGCATGGCGGTGATGGTGGAGCCGTCGAGCAGGGGCACCTCGATGCTGTCGGTGAGGTCCATCACCTCGTGACGTCGACCCTTCGGGATCCACACTCGGGGGCCGTCGAGCACCTGGGAGGCCTGGTTGAAGGGTACGGAGAGCTGTAGCTTCTCCTCCCCCTCATTGAACAGCGGCTGCAGCACCTGGCGATAGGTGCGGCGCAGGTGGCCATCGTCGGTGCGGCCGACGATGACCTCGCTGTATTGGATGACCCAGGCGTCGCCCGCGGCCAGGAAGCCGCCATCGATCACCAGCCGGGGGCGCGTCAGGGATTCCGCCCAGGCCGGCACGGGCGCTTGGGCGAGCGCCGCCGGGCTCCCCGCGAGGCCGGCGACCATCAGCAGACTAGCAATGAAGGTAGGTAGGGCCAGGAGCCTCACGCGGAGGGATTGCCGAACGGTCATGGGTTGGGTACCAGCAGCAGCTTGCGTCGGTCGACGGTGCGTTGCAGGCGTTCGAAGAAGCGCTGCACGTCGGTGTAATCGGCCGCATCGATAATGTAGGGCTCGGACAGGACCAGACTACTCGTGAGGAACTCTCCGTTGGGCGTCGTTTCCGTCTCTACAGTGAAGGTGAACTCGAGTCCCGCGGGACCGGTGACGTGCTCGCTGATCGACTCCCCGGCGTAGGCGTAGCCCGGCGGCAAGCGCCAGCGCATGCGCAGGTCGTAGTCGCCGCCCGCCAACCACAACGGCAGGGAACGCGAGGTCGCCGTGAAGGGGTTGCTGGTGCGCCAGCTGTCGGGCAGGGCGCGCACGAGCAGGCGACCGTCGAGGTTCTGCACGCGCGGTTGCCACTGCGATTCGATCACGAACGGCAGCGGCTCGAGGGGACTGATCATGGTGTCCGACGAGATCTTCGGATCCGGCTCCGGATCCAGCCCCACCCAGGCCGAGAGCATGTCACGCGCGTAGTCCGTGGCCGCCTCGCTGCCGGCGTATACGCCGCCGCCCCGCAGGCGAAGCGTGGACCGGGCCGATCGGGCGGCCGCATCCTCCAGGAACATGCGCATGGTGAGATCGGTCGCCTCGCCGCTCGGGGCGATGTCCGAGGTGAACTCGATCACCGTGAGCTCATGAATGGGCGAAGACACGGGGACGCGCTTCGGCGCCCAACGATCGCCGTTGCGCTCTCGCACGAAGGCAAGAGCCCCGAAGTAGGGATCGGGCACGCCGCGCGCATTCGCCACCGGATCCCCCACCGGGTAGTAGCGTGGAGCGTCCTCCGGCCCTGCCTCCACCACGTAGAGCGGGTCGTAGGGGGCGAGGGCGCCGAGGGCCGGGGAGAAGGGTAGGCCGTTGCGGCTCAGCAGCAGGGCCTGGCGGTTTCGGATCCCGGCCTTGTCGAGCAGGTACTGGTAGTAGAGGGTGACTTCACCCGGGCCGGCGTAGCCCGAGCGCAGGGCGCGGTCTAGCGTCGTGTTACTGCTCGCTGTATCGACGCGCAGGCGGCTGCGCGCATGATCGAAGAGCCGTTCGGCGCGTTCGTGCCACGGCAGGTTGGGCGGCGCCAGCTGTGCCACCGTGCGCGTGTCTTCCGCTCGCCGGGTGCGGCCCAGGAAACGGCGCTCACTCTTCAGGGCCTCGCCGAGGTGATCGCGGATGAGGCGCTCCACCTCGGCCAGTTCGGCGGCCGCAGGCGATTGCTGAAGGCCCCAGCCGTCGAGGGCCATGGCGGGTGCGCCCAGCCGTCCCGTCGCTTGATCGCCGGTGATCTGCGGCGGCTGGCCGGCCCACAGGAGCAGATGATCCTGCCAAGCGCCCTGCGGTACCTCCTCCAGCGTGAGCGCCAAGGCGAGGCCTCGACGCACGTCGGGTGGGGCGAAGGGTTCGACGCGCTTGGCCGGCACGTCCTGCGCCTCGAGCAGGAGCTCCATCTGCGAGGTCAGGGTGGCCGTGGCCGACGGCGGCAAGCTGCCGATTCGCGTAGGTACCCAGCGTCGATCATCGTCGCTGACCATGCGGATGCGCAGGGTCAGATCCCGCGTGGGGTAGTCGCGCTCGAGGCGGACGAGCTTGATCGGCTGGATGCCGTCCACGCGCGTTCGGTAGGCGAGGTCGAGGATGGCGCCGGGGGCCACCCGGGGGAAGTTCACGCTGCGCAAGGAGAGCGTGGAGAGCCCGGTGCCGTCGCGTGCATCCAGGAGCTGCACGTCGCGTTGCTCATCGAGGGGGATGACGGTGCCGTCGTCGGCGATCGTCTGCCCTTCGAGGGAGAGCACCTCATAGCTTTCATCGTCGGCAGAGAAGAAGACGTGTTGGCTGACCTCGGCGGCGCCCATCGCGTCCAGCACCAGGTAGCGCAGGTGGTGGAACTCCTCCGTGTACTCCTCACCGTCTCGGGCGAAGGCCTCGATGTGCATCTCGTGCGTCAACACGACCACGCCGGCGTCCCGCTCCGCTTCCGACAGGGCCCGTTGCGCGGACGCCGCCGGCGGGGCGGCGAAGGGGGTCGCCGCCATTGCAGCCGCCCCCGCGCCGACCGGAACGGCCAGGCTCAGGGCAAGCGCCAGACTGACGCTGGCGGCGGGCCAGGTCATCGTTGGGAGCGAGCGGTGGGGCATCGAACGGATAGGTTATCGAAAACGCTTGGAGCTTCAGTATAACGGTTAACGCACGACCGACCGAAACGGGTTACGCGGGGTGCCGGGCGCCGTTTTCAGCCGTTAAGTTCGCGGCAATGTCAAGTAGGTAAAACCAGCGATTGCAAGGAGATGTTAAGGATCTCTTAGGCGACTCAGTAGTCTGCGTAGGACTTCTCTTCGACCAGGGCCGATCCGGTGAGTTCATTGAGTTCGCGCTTGAGGGCTGCCCGCTGATCGTTGGTGCGGTAAACGCTGCGCGCCAAGTGAATGAATTCGCTGTCGAAGCGCTGCTCGCGCTCCTTGGCTCGGATGTCGTCCTCGATCTCCCACAGGGCTTCGTTGACCTCCCGCAGACGCGCGCAGAGCGCCTCCAAGGCTGGGGAGGTGGGCACGGAGCGATCGCGCACCTCACGCAGGGCGTCGAGCTCTCGCGCCACGTTCTCGCGCTTGGCCCCATCGTCGATGCGCGCGTGCTTGATCTCTAGGATGCTGATCTTGTCGAGCAACTCGCCGACGGACACGGGCACCTGAATCACGCTAGTTCTTCCGGCAGTACATCAGGGCCAGGAAGGGAGGCATGTTCTGGTGCGGCTGGCTCTGGCCCGCGGTCTCCGTGGGGCGGGCGTGCTGCGGGCCGTAGCTGCCGCGGCCCTCGATGGCGAGGCCGTTGACCTCCTGGATCACCTGGTTGCTGCCGGTGGTCGGGTTGGCGTGGCGGTGCTGGGGCATCTGCGAGAGCGACAGGGTGACCTGCTCCTCGCCGCCGCGATCGCCCACGCGTCGGGGCGTGAGGCCGATGCCCCGGCCGGCGCCGACGATGGTGCGCCCGGCGAGGGCGTCGTAGGGGCTCCAACCGTCTGGGCAACGTGGGCGATCGAAGGCCATCACGGCGCCGCTCGGCACCTGTAACGACGCCACCAGATCGGTGCCGTTGGGCAGGCTGGCGAGGCTCGCCCGCACCAGGCTCGAGACGCGCGATTGGATCACCGCGGAGGCATCGTCGATGGCGGCGGTGGCCTGGTCTTCCACCATCGAGCGCAGGGCCTCCTGGGTCTGGTCGGCGGCGACGGTTTGTTCCAGCGCGTCGGTCACGTAGGCGTTGACCCGGGCGCGCAGGCTCTCGGCGATGCGGAACTCGAGGATGCGGCTGTCGAGGCTCTCCTCGAGCTGCGCTTCGGCCTGGGCGAGGGATTGCCAGTGCAGAAAGCCGAAGGCGAGGACGAAGGCGGCGAACATCAGCGTGAGCCCGAGGGCGCCGAGGCCCGAGAAGGGGCCGCCGCCGCCAGCGCCGCCGCGTCGTCGCAGCTCGTCCGACACCACCCGTCGGACGGAGAGTTCTACTTCTTTATCGGGATCCATGCGTTGTCGCTCCTTAAAGCGCGCTGTCCTACAGTGGTGGCCGTCGACCCCCGACGGGGGTGGCCCCGTGATTATGACGCCCGAACGATAGCAAGTCTTTGGGTCAGTCCCGAGTAGCGTGTCGTGCCTTTAGATGCCGCACCGGGCCCCTCGAATGCCTTGTCAGGCGCGGGCGGCGCATCCACAGTGAGGGCCGTGCCGAAAGCACCACCGCATCTGACCGCCGCGGAGACCTCCATGCCCGCCAGCCTGCGAAACCTCGCCATGTTCCACTGCGCCGTCCTGGTGCTGCTCCTGGTGCTCGCGCTCACGCCCGCGCGTCTGAGCTGGTTCGTCCTGCTCGGGCTGGTGTCCCTGGCGCCCCTCGGGCCGTTGCTGTTCATCGACCGGCCTCTCATGTGGCACCTGGCCAAGCTTGCCGCGTACGGCTTCGCCTTCGCCTGTGGCGTGTGGCTCATGTACGGGGTGTTCGGCATCTCGGGTCTCGGCGACGTGCCGCGCCTGGTCGGCTACCTGGTGCTGGCCGTCTACTTCGTGGGCGTGGGGGGATTCCTGAAGAGCGATCCGATTCGCGCCCACTTTCGCGTCGCGCCGGCGGTGTCCGCCGCCTGAGGCACCGCGCGAAGGGGGCTCCCGTGAGCCTGGTATACTCGCGCCGCGTCCAGCGCGGACGCTTCTGAAGAGCGCTGCGTTTCCTTAAAGCCGTCCCGCCTGCCGCCACCTCGCGCGCTGCTGCTGGGCGTGCGATCACCCGTCACAGGCCCCCACGGCATGAGTGAATTCCTCGAGCAACTGCGCCGCCGACGCACCTTCGCGATCATCTCGCACCCCGACGCCGGCAAGACCACCCTCACGGAGAAGCTGCTGCTCTACGGCGGCGCCATCCAGGTGGCCGGCGAGGTGCGCGGTCGCAAGGCCAGCCGCCACGCCACCTCCGACTGGATGGAGCTCGAGAAGCAGCGCGGCATCTCCGTGACCTCCTCGGTGATGCAGTTCCCCTACGGCGATCACATCGTGAATCTGCTCGACACGCCGGGCCACGCGGACTTCTCCGAGGACACCTACCGCGTGCTCACGGCGGTCGATTCGGCGCTGATGGTGATCGACGTGGCCAAGGGCGTGGAGGAGCGCACGATCAAGCTGATGGAGGTGTGCCGCCTGCGCGATACGCCCATCTTCACCTTCATCAACAAGCTCGACCGCGAGGGCAAGGAGCCCATCGAACTGATGGACGAGGTGGAGGAGGTGCTGAAGATCGCCTGCGCACCGGTCACCTGGCCCATCGGCATGGGCAAGCGCTTCAAGGGCGTCTACCACCTGCGCAACGACACGGTGCGCCTGTACCAGCCGTCCGCCGACGGCACCCGCGCCGACGGCGACCTGATCCAGGGCCTCGACAACCCCCAGCTCGATGAGGTGCTGGGCGATCAAGCCGACGAGCTGCGCGAAGAGGTGGAACTCGTGCAGGGCGCGAGCACGGAGTTCGATCCGGATGAGTTCATCGCCGGTCGCCAGACGCCCGTGTTCTTCGGCTCCGCCATCAACACCTTCGGCGTCACCGAGCTCCTCGACGACTTCGTCGTACACGCGCCCCAGCCCCAGCCGCGCGACGGCACCCTGCGCGAAGTGCAGCCCGAGGAGCCCGGTTTCTCCGGCTTCGTGTTCAAGATCCAGGCGAACATGGATCCTAACCACCGCGATCGCATGGCCTTCATGCGCGTCTGTTCCGGTCGCTACGAGAAGGGCATGCGCGCCCGCCAGGTGCGCACGGGGAAGGACGTGAAGCTGGCCGACGCGCTCACCTTCATGGCCTCCGACCGCGAACACGTGGAGACAGCGTACCCCGGCGACATCATCGGCCTGCACAACCACGGCACCGTGCGCATCGGCGACACCTTCAGCGCCGGCGACGAACTGCGCTTCACCGGCATTCCGAACTTCGCCCCGGAGCTGTTCCGGCGCGTGGTGCTGGCCGACCCGCTGAAGGCCAAGCAACTGCAGAAGGGGGTGACCCAGCTGTGCGAAGAGGGCGCGACGCAGCTCTTCAAGCCGCTGGTGAGCAACGATCTCATCCTCGGCGCCGTGGGCATCCTGCAGTTCGACGTGGTGGCGCATCGCCTGCAACACGAGTACGGCGTGCAGGCGCGCTTCGAGTCCGTGAGCGTGCACACGGCGCGATGGATCAGCTGCGATGACGAGAAGCGTTTCGCGGAGTTCAAGCGTAAGCAGGAAGAGAACCTCGCCCTCGATCACGCGGACGAGCTGGTGTTCCTCGCGTCGACGCGCGTGGCCCTGCGCCTCGCCCAAGAGCGCTTCCCCGAAGTGACCTTCGCCGCCACGCGCGAGCACGGCACCTAAGCGCCTTGCTCAGTTACCGCCACGCCTTCCACGCGGGCAACCTGGCCGACGTACACAAGCACGCGGCCCTGGTGGCGATGCTGACCTTGCTCCAGCGCAAGGCCCGCGGCTACTGCTACGTAGACACGCACGCGGGGGCAGGGCGCTATCCGCTCGAGGGTGAGGGCGCCACCGAGTGGCAGCAAGGGATAGCCAGGATTCAGGCCCAGGCGGAGCACGCGCCAGCGGCGTTGGCGCCTTACCTCACGTGCGTTCAGGCAACAGGAGAGGGGCAGTACCCCGGATCCCCGTGGCTGGCCTCGCACCTGGCGCGGGAGCAGGACAGCGCGATCCTCTTTGAGATGCACCCCCAGGACGGCAAGGCCCTGAAGGCGTCGTTCAAGGGCGA
The DNA here is from genome assembly GCA_039815145.1 of Pseudomonadota bacterium. Classification (NCBI taxonomy): domain Bacteria; kingdom Pseudomonadati; phylum Pseudomonadota; species Pseudomonadota bacterium. The sequence goes on along the minus strand of JBCBZW010000155.1, from coordinate 2,624 downwards.
CCGACAGGTGGCGGTGCATGCGCCCCGCGATGCCCGCGAGGGCCTGCCGGCCCTGTTGCCACCGGCCACGCCCCGCGGGTTGGTGCTGATCGATCCCAGCTACGAGCGCCTCGACGAGTACGCCGAGGCGGTCCAGCTCTTGCTTGTAGCTCGTGAGCGCTGGGCGACCGCTACGGTGGCCGTCTGGTATCCCCTGCTGGGTGGCCCCCGCGCCGGGCGCCACGATGCGCTGCTCCAGGGCGTCCTGTCCCGCTCGGTGCCAGGGCCGATCCTGCGCAGCGAATTGCAGGTAGGCGACCCGGCGCGCACCGGCCTCATCGGCAGCGGCCTGTTGATCGCCAACCCGCCGTGGCCCTTCGCCGAGCAGTGGCCCGCCGTCGATGCGTGGCTCGCGCAGACGCTCGGCGACCCGGTCACGGGCGGGCGAACCGAGGATGATTGGCTCGTGCCGGAAGCGGGCAAGGCCTAGCACCAAGCTGCTACCATCGGCGCATCCTGCGCATCGAAAGCCTCTGACCGACCATGGACGATCTCGCTCGCCTGATCCGCGACGTGCCCGACTTCCCCAAGCCCGGCATCGTCTTCAAAGACATCACACCCCTGCTCGCCGATCCGGAAGGCTTGCGTCTTGCCATTCGCTCCATGGTCGAGCGGGTGCAGGACCTGGAGATCGATCGCATCGTCGGCATCGAGTCCCGCGGGTTCATCTTCGGCGTACCCCTCGCCCTCGAGCTCGGCTTGGGGTTCACCCCGGTGCGCAAGCCCGGCAAGTTGCCCTGGCGTACCCAGTCGCAGTCCTACGATCTCGAGTACGGTAAGGACACGCTGGAGATCCACGAGGACGGCGTCCATCCCGGGGATCGCGTGCTCATCGTGGATGACTTGTTGGCCACGGGGGGCACCATGAGCGCTACCGTCGGCCTGGTGGAAGCGTTAGGTGCCCGCGTGGTCGGCGTCAGCGTGGTGATCGAGTTGGCCTTTCTGAACGGTCGCCAACGTCTTCCGGAGCGTCGCGTGGAGGCGCTGCTCAGCTACTGACGCGGTCATCGTGTCGCGGCGTGTCATTGGTGCGCTGCAGAGCGCGTGGCGGTTGCGAGCGTTGGAAGCGCGAGCGTAGGCTGCAGGGCAGTGTGCGCGACCTAGCAGGTCGCTCGCCCTTCGCTCAGCACCACGCCGGAGTCACGCCATGAAGTCCTCGCTGACCCTGATCGCCGCCTTTGTCCTCCTCGCCCTGAGCCACGCGCCTGCGGCGTCGGCGCAGTCGACCTGCGGGCCGGACGCCCTGCAGGACAGCGGCTCCATCTACCGCATCTGCATGCCGCCGCCCGAGGACTACAACAACCGCCTGGTGATCTGGGCGCACGGCTTCCAGGACGCCACTGAGCCGGTCAGCATCCCCGAGGATCAGCTGTGCTTCGACGAGGTCTGCCTCGACGAACTCTTCAACGGCCTGGGCTACGGCTTCGCCACCAACAGCTACTCGAAGACCGGCCTTGCGATTCTCCAAGGCTCGGACGACATCCTCGACCTGGTCGATATCTTCACTGCCGAGCAGGGTGCGCCGGAGCGCGTCTACCTCGTGGGCGCGTCCGAGGGCGGCATCATCACGACGCTGCTGACCGAGGGCAGCCCCGACGTGGTCGACGGCGGCGTGGCGGCCTGCGGGCCGATCGGTGACTTCAACCTGCAGCTCGAGTACTTCGGCAATGCCCGACTGGTCTTCGAAGTGCTCTGGCCCGGCCTCTTGCCCGGCGGCCCCTTCAACGAGCCCCAGGACATCGCCGACAACTGGCCTGACTACTTCTTCCAGACTATCGAGCCCGCTCTGCAGGCGAACCAGGGTCGGCTCCTCGAGTGGGTCGCCGCTGCCGAGCTGCCGGTGGACCCGAACGATTTCCTCGCCAGCGCGATCAACAGCGCCGAGGCCGTGCTGCGCTACGCGGTGGTCAACTACGACGATGCCACCGAAGTGCTCGGCGGCTTCCCCTTCGGCAACACCGACAAGGTGTTCGGCGGCATTCGCCTGACGGAGCTGATCAACGAGCGCGTGCAGCGGGTGGAGGCGGACTCCGCCGCCCTGGTGGAGATCGAGAACTACCAGACCACGGGCAGCCTCGATCGACCGTTGATCACCATCCACACCACGGCGGACGAGCAGGTGCCGTACTTCCACGCACCGATCTACGTACTGAAGACCCTGCTTAACCTCGACTACCTCACCCAGCACTTCCACGTTCCCTACGACCGCTACGGCCACTGCAACTTCACCAGCACGGAAGCGCTGATCTCGTTCCTGCTGATGCTGCTGTACGCGGGAGATCTGTTCGAAGTGCAGGGCGTCGGGGAGATCCTGCCCGCCGAGCAGCTCGCGGACTTCGAGGCCAAGGCCCGCGAGTACGGGATCCGTTACCGCCTCGACGGGCGGCCGCACGTGGTGGTGTCGCAGGACTGAGGCGCCCGCCGCCGGGGCGATGCGAGGGGGCGGGGGAGCACCGTCCTCCAGCGGATGACGAGCCTCTACCTCACCAGGGGAGAGGTATAGGTTGCATCGTGCGCGACGGGGGCCGGCTTGCCGGCCGCCAGCGCGTCGAGCACGTCTTGGAAGCGGGTCTCGTAGGCGAAGT